>JBGVJO010000246.1:0-4328 GCA_045129535.1 Eubacteriales bacterium | reverse complement strand
ACATTGACACCATAAACAGTACGCTATCGCACGATCTCGTACAGATACTCACGAGCATCTACACAGTTGTGGGTTCTCTGGTCTTCATGTGGAAAATATCCAGGCCGATGATTCTGATATTCGCTTTGACCGTGCCCGTTTCTCTGCTGTTTACGCGGTACCGCTCCAGGAAAGTACGCCCGCTCTTCAGCAGAAGAGCCAAAAAGTACGGGGAGCTGAACGGATTTGCGGAGGAAATGCTGACCGGATCCCGCACAATCTCAGCCTACGGCCGGCAGGATATCATATCCGAGCGCTTCAACGTGATAAACGACGAGGCAATGGATGCATTTTATAAAGCGGAATACAATGCAGCCCTCCTTTTCCCCACCATCAATTTCATCAACAACATATCCCTGACACTCGTTGCAGTTGTAGGCGGCATACTGTATATGTACTCACAAAACGGAACCATTCTGTCCACCTCTATGTTCTTTATCACGCTGGGCGGCGTGGCACAGTTCGTACAGTATTCCCGTAAATTTGCCGGACCGATCAACGAGTTTTCCAACATTCTCCACGAAATACAGTCTGCCTTTTCCGCGGCGGACCGCGTCTTTGCCGTGCTGGATGAAGAGCCGGAAAAAGCTGACTCCAACGATTCCATTCATTTGGAAAACGTAAGCGGTGACGTCCGACTGACCGACGTGACTTTCGGTTATACGCCGGATAAAACAATACTGAAAAACGTTTCCGTAACCGCCGAGAAAGGACAAACCGTGGCTATTGTCGGCCCGACAGGCGCGGGAAAAACCACGATCATCAATCTCCTTATGCGGTTCTACGATCATCAAAGTGGTGAAATCTGCATCGACGGTATCCCGTCCATTCGAATCAAGCGTAAAGATCTGCGGCAGACATTTAATATGGTTCTCCAGGATACTTGGCTGTTCTGCGGCACAATTTACGATAACATCGTGTACGGCCGTGAGGACGCCACACCGGAGGAGGTCTATGCGGCAGCAAAATCCGCAAAAATTGATTCCTATATAATGAGCCTGCCTGACGGATACGACACGATTCTGTCGGATGACGGTGTGAATATCTCAAAAGGACAGAAGCAGCTGATCACCATTGCCCGTGCTTTTCTTTCCAGGGCACCCATTCTGATTCTGGACGAGGCAACCTCCAACGTTGACTCCCGCACGGAGATACAGATTCAGAACGCAATGACGGCCCTTATGGAAAACAAAACCTGCTTCATCATCGCCCACAGACTTTCTACTATTCAGAACGCGGACACGATTCTCGTGGTGAAGGACGGAACGATCATTGAGCAAGGCAATCACGATTCACTTATTCTGAAGGGCGGATTCTACTATTCCCTGTATCACTCGCAATTCAATTAAGACCCGCCCTTTGCAGACGTAAGCACGCAAAGCAAACACGACGACACTTGCCGCTGCACCTGCGTTTTAATAAAATTCCCCGCATCATCGTATGCGGGGAGTTTTTTTGTAACTGCACTCAGATCCACGACAAAGCGCCGACAAGAAGGAGCGCCTTATCCTTGGACACACTCAATATACCGCTCTCGATACGGCCCTTTATCTCCTCACCGTTTTCCAATTCGATCCTGCACTCACACGGTATTACGTAAGAAACAAAAGGAATATGTCCTGCCATAACGGCAAGATCTCCCTCCGTTCCCCGAACGCTCAGTCTCACTGCCTCGCTGCAAAACAGATCCCCTTCCGGGGAGGACACCTTCAGAAAAAATGGGTTCATCGGACCTCCTTCTTCGCCTTGGCAACAGCTTCATCAATCGTACCAACGAACAGAAAAGCAGATTCGGGAAAATCGTCGTACTTACCATCGATTATCTCCCTGAAGCCACGGATTGTCTCAGACAGTGGCACGTATGCACCGGGAATACCCGTGAATTTCTCCGACACGGCAAAGGGCTGGGAGAGAAAACGCTGGATCTTTCTTGCTCTCTGCACCAGCAATTTATCCTCATCGGATAATTCGTCCATACCCATTATGGCAATGATGTCCATCAGTTCCCTGTACCTCTGCAGAATTCGCTGTACCTCGCGGGCTGTGGAATAATGTTCCTCCCCCAATACGTCGGGAGAAAGAATACGGCTGGTGGACTCCAAGGGGTCCACGGCAGGATAGATTCCCTGCGAAGCAATGTGGCGGGAGAGGACGGTTGTTGCGTCCAGATGAGCAAAGGTAGTAGCGGGGGCGGGGTCTGTCAGATCGTCGGCCGGCACGTATACGGCCTGTATTGACGTGATCGATCCCTTCCCGGTAGAAGTAATCCGCTCCTGCAAATCGCCCATCTCCGTAGCCAGAGTGGGCTGATAGCCTACAGCGCTGGGCATACGGCCCAGCAAGGCGGACACCTCACTGCCCGCCTGGGTGAAGCGAAAGATGTTGTCAATAAACAGAAGCACGTCCTGATTTTCCTCATCACGGAAATACTCCGCCATGGTAAGGCCGGACAGCGCCACTCGCATTCTTGCTCCCGGCGGCTCGTTCATCTGTCCGTACACCAGCGTGGTGTTGGCGAGAACGCCGGATTCTTTCATCTCGTTGTAGAGATCGTTTCCCTCTCGTGTACGCTCACCCACACCGGTAAACACAGACAGACCGCCATGCTGCTTTGCCACATTGTTGATGAGTTCCATGATCAGTACGGTTTTGCCAACGCCGGCGCCGCCGAACAAGCCAACCTTACCGCCCTTGGAATAAGGACAGATCAGATCGATAATCTTAATTCCGGTTTCCAGCATCTCTGCCGATGCGGAAAGTTCGCTGTAGCCGGGAGCAGAACGGTGAATGCTCCAACGCTCCGCCTTTTCGTCAAACGGCAGATTGTCCACTGTGTCACCAAGCACATTAAAGATGCGTCCCAATGTGGAGCGTCCTACGGGGACGGTGATGGGACGCTTCGTATCCGTAACGGGAGTGCCGCGCTTCAAGCCGTCGGTGGAGGACATGGCGATACACCGCACGATATTATCCCCAATGTGCTGTGCCACCTCCACCGTAAGCAACTTACCGCCGTTTTCCATAATCAATGCATTGTGTATGGAGGGCAGAACTCCTTCTTCAAAGCGAACGTCCACCACAGGCCCCATAACCTGCGAAATGCTTCCTTTTGCATCCGTTGCCATTATCATCGCTCCTTTCTGAAATCACGTGCCGCTGCCGGCAACGATTTCGGTAATTTCCTGGGTAATCGCACCCTGGCGTGCACGATTATATTCCAGCCCCAGTCTGTCCATCATTCCCTGAGCGTTCTTGCCGGCGCTGTCCATCGCCACCCGCCGTGCGGCCACTTCGCAGGCAAAGCTTTCCTTAACGCAGGAAAGGATCACCCCAGCTATATATTCGGGAACTACCGCGTTCAGCACGGTAATCTCATCCGGTTCAAATACAGCATTGCCATTTTTATATCTGCCGTCCGCAGACAGAGGAAGCAGCCAACGCACGTATGCCTCCTGGGACATCATGGAATGATACTTCGTGCAAACGACGCCAAACCGATCAAACTTCCTCTCCTCCAATCCCAAACAGATGTCCTCAGCCAACGCCAGTGCCTGGGCATAACTATACCCTTCCGCCACCTGCATCTCACCGCCGTATCTCTCACATGCCCGCTTACCGATAGGGATAATCTGCACATCCGGATAATCACCCACCATACGGAACACGTTGGCATTATAACCGCCTGCCAATCCCCGATCGCCCGCGATCACAATCAGGCAGGTTTTGTTTCCGTCCCGCTTTGCCATATAGGGGGATTTCTTGCACTCTTCATAGGCGGTGAGGTGGTCTGTTACTTCCTCCAGCGCATCGGCATACTCTTTTCCCTTATTCATAGATTCCGTCGCGCGGTGAATTTTCGAAGTGGCCACCAGCCCCATAGCTTTGGTTAAATGGAGGGTGGAATCCACACTTTTGATGCGAGTGCGTAACTGTTTAGTGTCAGCCCCCATACCGCTTACCTCTTCATCTCACGGAGTGCTTTTTTCAATTCTGCGATATCCTCATCGTCCCAGAAGCCACTTTCCACACGGGTGAGAAAATGGGCGTACCTGTTCTCGAGCAGTTCGTAGAGCGTACGCTCGTATTCTTTGACCGCCCCAACGGGAGTATCGTTCAAATATCCGTTGATTACAGCATACACGATAGCCACCTGACACCCCACACGAACAGGAGAATTCCGTCCCTGCTTGAGCACCTCGACGATTCTCTCCCCCAGTGCCAGTCTGGCTTTGGTATCCGCATCCAGATCACTTCCAAACTGTGCAAAGGCCTGCAATTCGCGGTACTGG
>JBGVJO010000245.1:0-1098 GCA_045129535.1 Eubacteriales bacterium | reverse complement strand
CGATACCCAGGCCGTGGTAATCCCGCTGGCCGAGGATTTCGCGCCCTACGCCGCAGAGGTTACCGAGAAGCTGAAGGCTGCCGGCATCCGCGCCAAGCTGGATGATCGCAACGAGACTCTGAAGTACCGCATCCGCGAGGCACAGCTGGACAAGATCCCCTACATGCTGGTAGTGGGTGAGAAGGAAAAGACCGACGGCACCGTGGCTGTCCGTGCCCGTAAAGAGGAAGACGGCGGTGTCATGAAGGTGGAAGACTTCATGGCCAAGGCCCTCATGGAGATCGCTACGAAGAAAAAGTAAAGGCGATGTTCCGAGTTGGTGCGAGTTCGCTAAGCGAACTCGGGAACTCGATGCGCCGAAATCGCACAACAAAACACCGCAGGAAACCTGCGGTGTTTTACTATTCTCATTTTCCGATTTTTATATTCACGTTGCCCGTGTCGGTGTCGATCTCGCACTTGCCGCCGGCGGTGGTTTTGGGAACGTGCACACGGCCTGTGTCCGATTGGGCGAAGAAGATCTTATCGCTCAAAAGCGTGCCTTTAATATCTCCCGTGTCGGTCTTGACGGAAATCTCCGCCCCGTCGCATCCGTCAAACGTTACGTCCCCCGTATCCCGATCGATGGAGATCTTGCCTGCGGCAATCACGTTTTTCAAAAGCACCTCGCCCGTGCTTCCCGTGGAGGTAAGATCCCGGCACGTCGTATCCGTGAGGGTCGCCCGGCCGGTGGAGACACGGATATTTATATCCTCCGCACACGTTACGTCGGTCACACTTACCCTACCGGTGGATACGGAAAGATCCAGCGCGCAGGCAGACAAACCTTCCATGCGGATCGCACCTGTGCTTGTCCTCACGGAAACGGATCCCGAAACGGACGCAGAGCACGTCACGTCACCGGTGCTGGCGGTGATATCGATCCCATCCCACGTGAAATCCCGGGGGATTTCCACCTCGCCCGTGCTTTCCTTTATGTGAAGATTGCCGTAGGTGCCCCCCGGCAGATACACAGTGATCTTCGGCGCATCAAAGAATATGCCGATATGCTCGTACCACTTGCGCTCATCCACCGCCCGGATGGTAAGAGTGCCGTCC
>JBGVJO010000244.1:0-9778 GCA_045129535.1 Eubacteriales bacterium | reverse complement strand
TTTTGCCGTCATTCCCGCGCCGTTGCGGTCAATCAAAACGGCCAAAAGCTCTTTTGCCTTCTTTCGCCTGAAAGGAAGAATCTCCCCGTTATAGAACACCTCGAAATTGCCAAAACACCGGATCGTAAGCAGTTTTTCCGCGGCCTTGATTCCCTTGACGTGGTCAATTTCCTTCTGTACGGCTTCCGGTGTGATGGGCTTCATCAGATATCCGGAAACATGCAGCTGAAAAGCAGATACGGCGTATTCCTCGTACCCCGTACAAAAGACGATCTTGCAGCGGGGCTGCATTTCCAGCAGCTTTTCGGCAAGACCCAGTCCACCGATACCGCGCATATTGATGTCAAGAAAGGCGATATCCACCGGATTTTCCGCTGCGTATGCCAGTGCCGCCGAGCAAGAGGAAAAAGCCTCCACTGCCTCCACGTCGGAGGATGCGCTCACCGCCTCCTGCAGGTTTTCCAGCATATAGATTTCATCGTCCACTGCGATTGCTTTCACACTACCACCTCCTTGGGGATTCGGATAATCGCTTTGGTGCCCACGCCGGGCGTGCTTTCCAGGATCAATTCACCGTCTACCATGGCACTCAGTCTTCCCCGTATGTTGCGGAGTCCTACGTGCTTCTTCTCATCCATGGGCAAGCTCGTATCAAATCCTACGCCATCGTCTTTGACCTCAACGCAAAAATGGGTGGGGGTTTCATAGGAACGGATCAGAACCGTGCCGCCCGTTTCCAGGCGCATCAGACCGTGTTTGATGGCGTTTTCCACCAGGGGCTGAACGGACAGTGCCGGCAGAACAAACCCGGTGGTTTCCACATCGTATTCAATATGCATATCCGGGAAGCGAACCTTTTCGATGTTGACGTAATACTCAACGTGTTTCAGTTCATCCGCAAAGCGGATCGGTTTTACACTGTCCAGCTCGCTGAAATTTCCGCGCAGATACAAACTGAAATTACGGACGAGCCGGAAGGCTTCCTCAGGATCCTTAAGGCACATCCGCTCAATGGTTCCCAGCGTGTTGTAAATGAAATGGGGCTGAATCTGCGAAAGCATAATGGAAACACGGCTTTCCTTCAATTCCGCTTCCATCATATTTTTTTCTGCCTCCAGCCGGCTTCTTTGCAATTCCAGCTCTTTTGCTTTCTCTGCGGCGTTGATACTGCGGGGAATAATTCGGAGAACCACCACCATCGTTGCCGCAAACAAAACGATAAAAACGTACTCGGAAACAATTCCGCCGGCCCACATGCCCCAAGCCGTCATAGCTACGTCGACGCCAAAGGCGATAAGCGGAAGAATGGCGCCAATATAAAGCCAATTGCTTTTGGCCTTTTTACACAAACACTCTTTCACAAGGCAGCCGAGCAGGACCGTATTCGCGATCATCTGGATCACAGCCCAGTACAACCACACGTCGTAAAAGAGCAGATCCGTGACGACGGGGAGCACAAAAAGCAGTGCGTCTGCCGCACCCAGCCCGATAACGGCGATCAGGCCCGCCTTTTTGCTGGTGCCCAAAAAATACACGATGCCCATGTACAAAAAGAGCATATACAGGATCATGGCGCATCCCAGAACGGTGGTGTTGGAAACGATGGAGTCATTCCATAAGGAAACGCCGGGGGCACTGAATGCGAAGTAGGTGCCCGCAAACAGGATCACCATGCCAAAAATCCAAAGAAGGCGGCTGTTTTTGATGTGGATCAGTGTGGAGAACAACGCAATACCAAACAGCACAAGGGAGACGATCATAAAGAAAAGTCCCGTATCTCTTTGGGGTTCCCCGCTTTTCAGGGCACCTTTTTCAAAATCCAGACCGGACCAAATACCTATATTGGCCAAAAGCTCGTCAACCGCGTTTTCATTTCCGAAGCGATGGGGATTATGAACGAGGATTTCCATCGGCTGCTCGACGTCGTTTTTGAAGGTATGGGCACTCCAGCACACGCCGCAGGCGGAAGCCCCATACAGAGAATTCTCAATATCCATTACGAAGGGCTCGCTATCCCCCTCGTAAATCGTCAAATTGATATGGTTTGTGTAAAGCGCCAGCGGCAGATCTCCGCTGTATAGCCCGACGTACTCGCCGTCCGGGGCCAGCATATGGAAATTTCCCCGCAGCGTTACGTCCCCCTCCATGGAGGAAATATGCTCTCCCTTTACGATCTTCTGCCACTCGCCGTCGGCAATCCGATACTCGCCGTCGAAATAGATTTGCGCGGAAAGGGCGTTCATCGCCTGATTGCTGGTTGCATTGCCATGCCACAACAGCAAAAGCGCAAAAAGAAGCACGCATACGGCGCCTATCGTTTGCAAGTAGTAGTGCTTGACGGCGATTTTGTCTTTTAGTTTGGGCATATAGTTACCTCCGAAAACCGGATTGTCATTGGGGATACACAAGAGCATAATCCATTATAGCACATAAAAACGGATTTTTCCACGCTGCAAATAAAATTTCGAAAACAGGCGAAAAAGAGCCCGCGGGGGCTCTTTTTTGCTTTATCCGGGGGCTTCGGTGGGGCAGAAACGGCCGGGGGCACCGTCCTCACATTTCGCGGGTGGCCACAAGATCGGCACCGCTGTCTGCAATGTTTTTAACGATCACGTCGCCGATGCGGATCGGGGACGTGACGGTGACGCCGTTCAGAATTGTCATGGCTTCGGTCATTTTTTCTTTGGGGATGGGACGGTCCGTCTTTACGGGAAGGCGGGGCAGCGCAGCGCCCGTAATCTTCACCGTGGAGGTCAGGGTGCGCACAGGGGCGGTCAGTTCCGCATGGGCGTAGTCCACGCCCCGTTTGCATCCATTTCCCGTGACCGTACCGTTTTCATCGATACGTAAACGACATCCGCGGGGGCAGACGATACAGATCAGTTCTTTCATGCGGATACCTCCTCACAGCGGATATACAGGGTATTTCCCTTGGCGGATGCCAGGAGGGCGGTGGGCACCTCGATCCGCTCCATTTCGCCGGGAGCCATATGGATGCGGGGAAAGGAGCACAGCTCTGCTTCACCGTCGCTTACCACGATGCGGCTCTTTCCGAACACACGGCGCACCCGGAAGAACACGGACACCGTCTTATCTGTAAGGCCGGGATGAAGCTTGGAGGGAACGGTATAGGTAACGTCGTCGGCCGCCTCAATGCGGTAGGCCACCTCATCGGGCAGCTTGTTTCCCAGCAGGTATGCGGCCGCACTCTGACCGGCTCTCTGGGCTTCCTTGGTCACGTAATCCACCAGATCGTGAACGTGAAGCACGTTGCCGCAGGCAAACACACCGGGAATGGTGGTTTCCATATTCTCATACACCTCGGGGCCGCTGGTGCGGGGATTGAGGCAGATGCCTGCCTGCTTGCTCAATTCGTTCTCCGGAATCAGACCGACGGACAGAAGCAGCGTGTCGCACTCGAAGGTGATCTCCGTGCCGGGGATCGGGGTGCGGTTTTCGTCCACCTTCCGGATCACGATCTTTTCCACGCGGTCACGGCCGATAATATCCGTTACGGTGTGGGACAGATACAGCGGAATGCCGAAATCGTCCAGGCACTGCACGATGTTTCGCTGCAAGCCGGAGGAGTGGGGCATCAGTTCCACGCAGGCAAGTACATCCGCACCCTCCAGGGACAGACGGCGGGACATAATCAGACCGATATCGCCGGAGCCCAGGATAACGACCCGTTTGCCCACCATGCATCCTTCCATATTCACAAACCGCTGGGCAGCGCCTGCGGTAAAGATACCGGCGCAGCGGGTGCCGGGAATGGAGATGGCACCTCTCGTGCGCTCACGGCAGCCCATGGCAAGGATAATGCTGTCTGCCTGAGCGGTGTGATATCCCTCCGTATTGACGAAGTGGATCACGCGGTCCCCGCTGATATCCAATACCATCGTGTCGGAGATGACACGGACGGTGGTTTCCTTCAGCATGGCAATAAAGCGGGCGGCGTATTCGGGACCGGTCAACTCTTCCTTGAAGTAGTGAAGACCGAAGCCGTTGTGAATGCACTGATTGAGGATGCCGCCCAGATCCCGGTCTCTTTCAATGAGCCAGATATCACGCACGCCCTGTTCATAAGCGGCCACGGCGGCGGCAATACCGGCAGGCCCCCCGCCGATGACGGCAAGCTGACACTTTTCCATCATTCTATCTCCTTCGTCCGTCCTGTCAGAATATAGCTTCCGGGCTGATCCATGGGAATCTCTTCCATGGGAACGCCCAATTCGCGCCCCAGGATCTCCTGCACGCGGGGGCCGCAGAAGCCTCCCTGGCACCGGCCCATGCCGGCGCCGACACGGCGTTTGACGCCGTTTATGGAGGTGGGCGGAATTTCTGCGTGGATTGCGGCCACGATCTCGCCCTCCGTGACCGTTTCACAGCGGCAGATCACACGGCCGTAGCGGGGATCCTCGGCGATTACCCGGCACTTTTCCTCGTCAGTAAGATGCTTGAAGCGCACCACGTGCCGGCCGTCCCGGAAGTCCGCCTTGCGGCACAGGGGAGTGCGGGAATGCACGTATTTCACGGCCTCCTCCGCAATGGCGGGAGCGGCACTCAAGCCCGGGCTCTTGATACCGGCCAAAAGGAAGAATCCGGGCACGGTAAGGCTTTCCCGGATATAGAAATCGTCCTTGGAGTGATTGGCTCTTACGCCCGCAAAATTGCGAATGTTCTCACGGAGTACCAGGCTCGGTACGGAACGCATCGCCTGCCGTCTTACGGTGTCCAGACCCTTTACGGTGGTTCCGGTTTCGTCGGGGGAAGACACACCCTCGGCGTTGGGGCCTACGATCAGATTTCCGTGAATGGTGGGGGAAACCAGTACGCCCTTGCCGTTCTCATCGGGGCACTGGAAGATGACCGAGTGTACCCGATCTCCCTCGCTCTTGTCCAAAAGGTAATATTCCCCTCGGTTGGGTGTCAGAGTAAATTCGTGCACACCGAGAAGCTCGCACACCGCATCCGCATAGGTGCCGGTGGCGTTCAGTACGGTCTTTGCGCGGAATTCGCCCTTGGGTGTCGTTACGGTAAAGGTGCCGTCCTTCTCCTGACGGATGGCAGTAGCCGGTGCCTCCAGCACCAATTCCACGCCGTTGCGTACGGCAACCTGCGCCAGCGCCAGCGCCAATTCCCAGGGAGAGATGATGCCTGCCGTGGGCGCGTACAGCGAGCCCACCACCGTATCGGCCAGATTGGGCTCCATCTCACGAACCTCTTCCCTCGTAAGCAGACGGAGGTCGGGAACGCCGTTCTTCACACCCCGATCGTACAGCTGACGGATGTGCTCCAGATCCTTGTCCGAGAAGGCAAGGACGTGGCTGCCCACCCGCTTGAAGGGAACGTCCAGCCGACGGCACAGATCCTCCATCATACGGTTGCCTTCCACGTTCAATCGTGCCATCTCCGTACCCGGATGCGGATCGTATCCGGCGTGAACGATGGCGGAATTTGCTTTCGTCGTGCCGTTCGCCACGTCGTTGCTCTTTTCCAGAACGGTGACGGAGACGTCGTATTGCGAAAGCGCGTAGGCACAGGCGGCGCCGATCACGCCGCAGCCGAGAATAATAACGTCTTTCATAAAAATCCCCCGAATGGCAAAAATGAGCGCATTTGTCACACTCAATCTCTCAACAAGTACTTCACTTCATAGAATAGCATATTTTTATGCGATGTCAAGGCGTGTATCGTATTTTCCCCGAAAGTGGGGGACGTATACTACGGGCACCGTGCGTCCCGCAACCCCAAAAAGAGCCCACCGGGGCTCTTTGGGATCGTTTTTTCTTTTATCTATACCGCTTCACGCTTTGCACGCCGCTTCGCATGATGAGCGAACGCAGGGTAGGCGAGCACAGAATCCGCATCTTCGGGATTTTGCACCACAGCTTCAGGCGAAGCCCAAGGGTTTTGCGCCGGTACTGACGGATGATCTCCTCCGCATTCTGCCCGCTGAGGAAGGATTCCGCCAACAGTTTACCGCTCAAAATGGCGGAACTGATCCCCTCAAAGGAGCTGGCACTGATGAATCCTGCGGCCTCGCCGCACAGATACACCCCGGCCCGGCCGGGGATGAAATCCCGCCACTTCCGGGGCGAGGAAACAAAGCACCCCTCCCGCTTGACGGGATTGCCAAAGGCTTGCCCCAGGTGCTCCTCCAGTCGGGATTTCTGCTCCGCAAAGGCTTTGCGGCATCCGTCTCGGCGGAAAGCACCACCGAACAAAGCCAGCCCGTCCTTACGGATCGTCCAGGAACAGCTGTCGCTGGTTTTCTCGTCAAACACGCAGGCGTAATGGGGGATTTGCTCCACATCTCCCTCGTACCACTCCTGAATGGACACATACCGAAACATCGAATCCGAAAAGAAGCCGCGGCGCACCAGAGAATTGCTTCCGTCCGCCCCAACCAGAGCGGCAGCCGCCGCTTCGCGGACACCGTCACCGCAGCGGATGCGGAGGCGATATTCTCCATCCGCCGCCGCCACAGAAAAGCACCGCCCCGTCCAAACCGTCACCGACGGGGTCACCCGGGAGAGCAGCCATCGGTCAAAGGCCGCCCGATCCATATTGAGATAATGGCGGGTATAGTGGCGCACGCGACGGGGGGAGAGATCCACCGTTTCCACGGCAAAGATCTGTGGATCGGCCAAAACGGAATTGGGCAGAGTCAGATTCAATTTGGCCAGCACCTTTTGCGCGTCCGGTGCCAACAGGCCCCCGCACACTTTTCCCTTCCCCTGGCCGATGCCATCGATGAGCAGGATTTTCCTTGCGGGGTCTGCCGCTGCCAATTCTGCGGCAAACACCGCCCCCGCCGGGCCCGCACCGATGACGGCCACGTCATACGTATTGTTCATATTCCTCACTCCTCCGCCCAGGCGCGGGCGGCACGGACGGCACGGTGCCATCCGTGAAGCAGGCGTTCTCTTTCTTCCGCCTCCATCCGGGGAGAATAGCAGGTGCTTCCCGCAAGGCGGGGCAAATCCTCCCGGCTTTGCCAGAATCCGCAGCTGATGCCCGCCAGATAGGCGGCGCCGCGGGCCGTTGCCTCTGCCGAGGAAGGGCGGATCACACGGACACCCGAAATATCGGACTGGAACTGCATGAGCAAATCGTTGGCCGACGCACCGCCGTCCACCTTCAGATCCCGCATCTCGATGCCCGCATCGGCGGAAACGGCACGCAGGATATCCTCCGTCTGGTAGGCGACGGACTCCAAGGCCGCCCGTATGATATGATTCCGTCCGCTGGCGCGGGTCATACCCACGATGGTACCGCGGGCGTACATATCCCAATAGGGTGCACCCAGTCCCGTAAAGGCGGGAACCACGTAGACCCCGTCGTTATCTTTCACCTTCGAGGCGAAATAGGCGCTGTCCCGTGCCTCCGTAATCAGTCCCATGGCGTCTCTTAGCCACTGGATCACGGCACCGCCCACGAACACACTGCCCTCCAGGGCGTACTGGGGATTTTCTCCCGTCAGGGTGGCGGCCACGGTGGTCAGCATACCGGATTTTGACTGCACGGCCCTCTCGCCGCAGTTGACGAGAAGGAAGCAGCCCGTACCGTAGGTGTTCTTTCCCTCGCCGGGGGCAAAGCATCCCTGGCCGAAAAGAGCGGCTTGCTGATCGCCTGCCATAGCGCACACGGGCACCGTGGTGCCCAGAATATGCACGTCCCCGAAGAAGGATCCGCTGGGACACACCTGCGGGAGCATGGACCGAGGAATGTTGAACAATTTCAAAAGATCCTCATCCCAATCGTGGGTGTGGATGTTATACAGCATGGTACGGCTGGCGTTGGTGGCATCCGTCTTGTGAAGAAGTCCGCCGGACAGCTTCCAAAGGAGCCAGGTGTCGATGGTACCGAACAGAGCGTCTCCTGCCTCGGCGGCGGCACGGACGCCGTCCACATGGTCGAGGATCCAGGAAAGCTTGGTGGCGGAAAAATAGGCGTCAGGGCGCAGTCCCGTCTTTTCGGCGATCATGGGGGCGAGACCGTCCTCCTCCAATTTTCGACAAAGATCCGCCGTGCGGGGGCATTGCCACACGATGGCGGGACACAAAGGCTTACCCGTGTGCCGATCCCATACCACCACGGTTTCTCTTTGATTGGTGATGCCGATGGCGGCTACCTCCTGCATTTCCGCGCCGCACCGCACCAGGGATTCCGTCAGGGTGGCGTACTGGGCGGCGTAGATTTCCTGGGCGTCCTGCTCCACCCATCCCGGCTGGGGGTAGTGGCTGGGGAATTCCCTTTGCGCCGTGGACACGATCTGTCCCGCCCGATCGAACAGAATCGCCCGGGTGCTGGTGGTGCCTTCATCCAAGGCGAGAATATATTTTTTCATTACAATCCTCCTACACAGGTTAAAGTTTCCCGTTCAACCGGGGCCATAATCAAACCCTATGACGGGCGGCTGTTCTCTGCGGCCGCAACTGTGGCGGAGCCCCTTAGCCTTCTCCTGTGGGAGAAGGGGGACCGTGCGACTTCGAACAAGTCGCACGGTGGATGAGGAGTCACATTGCCTGCACAACGCCTCATCCGTCATCCGCTATGCGGATGCCACCTTCCCCCACCGGGGAAGGCTCCACAGCGGTAGAACTATACACCGCAAAAGTTCTTCACTTCCGTACTTCCGGCATTTTGATGCAAGGAAAAAAGGGCTGTCGCATCGCGGCAGCCCCATTTGTTATGATTAGTCTTCTTCCACCTTATGGTCGGCGATGATCTTCTGTGCCACGGCGGCGGGAACTTCCTCGTAGCTCTTTACGGTGAAGTCGAAGCGGCCGCGTCCCTGAGAGGATGCGCGCAGAGCGATTACGTAGTCAGACATTTCTGCCTTCGGCACGTCGGCCTCCAGCGTGGTGTAGCCGGCCTTGCCCTCGGTAGGATTCATACCCAGCACACGACCGCGGCGCTTGGTAACGTCACCGATCACGTCGCCCACCATGTCATCCGGCACGGTTACGAGCAGAGTACCCACAGGCTCAAGCAGGATGGGCTTTGCCTTCGGCAATGCTTCCTTATACGCCAGACGAGCGGCCAGCTTGAAGGAAATTTCGTTGGAGTCAACGGGGTGATAAGAACCGTCGTACAGATCGGCGCACAGATTCACAACAGGATATCCTGCCAGAACACCGCGCTCCATAGCCTCCTGCAGACCCTTCTCAACGGCGGGATAGAAGTTCTTCGGAACGGTACCGCCTACAACGGAGGTGGTGAAGGTCAGGCCCTCATCCTCACCGCGGGAGAAGCGGATCTTAACGTGACCGTACTGACCGGAACCGCCGGACTGCTTCTTGTGCTTACCTTCCACGTCGGCCGTGCCCTTGATGGACTCACGGTATGCGATGCGAGGCTCGGTCAGCACAACGCTGGTGCCGTAGCGGGACTTCAGACGGGCAACGGTAACGTCCAGATGGATATCGCCTAGGCCGGAGATGGTCATCTGCTTGGTCTCTGCGTTGTTTTCATAAAGGAGGGTGCGGTCCTCATCCAGCAGCTTTGCGATACCGCCGGAGATCTTATCCTCGTCGCCCTTGGCGGCGGGAACGATGGCACGGGTCATGTACGGCTTCGGGAAGGCAATACCCTTATACTGGGTGTCGCCGGTGAGACGGAGGGTGTCACCGGTCTTGGTGCCGTTCAGCTTCTGCAGCATACCGATATCACCGCACACCAGCTCATCCACTTCGATGGCCTTCTTACCGCGCATTACGTAAAAGTGACCCATCTTTTCCTGGGCGCCGGTATTCAGGTTCTTCAGAACCAT
>JBGVJO010000243.1:0-2877 GCA_045129535.1 Eubacteriales bacterium | reverse complement strand
CGATGGCATGGCCTGCCTCGTGATAGGCGGTAACCCGTTTATCCTTCTCGGTAACCACGCGGGAACGCTTCTGGGTACCCACGATGATCTTCAGCATAGACTCCTCGATATCGTTCATACCGATGAGCTGTTTACCCTTACGGGCGGCAAGGAGTGCAGCCTCGTTGAGAAGATTGGCCAGATCCGCACCGGTGAATCCCACCGTGGTGCGGGCGACGACTTCCAGACTTACGTCTTTTTCGAAGGGCTTATTCTTGCTGTGCACCTTCAGAATTTCCTCACGGCCCTTCACGTCGGGATAGCCAACGGTGATTTGCCGATCGAATCGGCCGGGACGAAGCAGAGCGGGATCCAAAACGTCGGGGCGGTTGGTGGCTGCCATGACGATGACGCCGTCGTTGGTGCCAAATCCGTCCATCTCTACCAGCAGCTGGTTCAGAGTCTGCTCGCGCTCATCGTGACCGCCGCCCAGGCCGGTGCCTCTCTGACGGCCCACGGCATCGATCTCATCGATAAAGATGATGGCGGCAGGGGATTTTTTCGCATTCTCAAACAGATCGCGGACACGGGATGCGCCCACGCCCACGTACATCTCCACGAAATCCGAGCCGGAAATGGAGAAGAAGGGCACGCCGGATTCACCGGCAACGGCCTTGGCCAGAAGGGTCTTACCGGTTCCGGGAGGGCCTACCAGCAGCACACCGTGGGGGATCTTGGCGCCCAGCTTGGTGAAATAGGAGGGATCCCGCAAAAACTCTACCAGTTCTTCCAATTCTGCCTTTTCCTCATCGGCACCGGCCACGTCCTTGAAGAACACCTTAGGCATATCCGCCGTATTGGTGCGAACCTTGGCACGGCCGAAGGAATTGGCGCGGGAGCCGCGGCCGCCCATAGCCTGATTGGCGGCGAAGATCCACACGGCGATCAAAAGAATGATAATAATGATCGACGGCAAAAAGGATACCCAGGCGGGGATGGTCTCCGGCGCCGGAATATCGTATTTTTCGATGACGCCCTGCTCCAGCTGCTCGCCGATGGTGTCGCCCAGAACGGTCCAGAACAGGCCCAGATCCCGCAGTTTGTACACCACGGTGGTAGTGGTCTCCGTTCCGTTTTCCAGAACGACGCGGACGTCCATCCGCAATTTATTGTCCTGCTCCACAACGAAGGATTTGACACGCTCTCCCTCGAACATTTCAATGACGTCGCTGAACGCAACGTCGTCCGTGGGGAAAGACTGCCAAAGAGTAGTGGCGGCAATGATGATCATACCGATCATCACTATATAGAAAATTGCGTGTTTCAGGTTGCTCTTCATGAACTCCTCCGTATGGATTTGCTTCTGCTCGCGTCACAGCGGCAGGCATAGAATAAATTCGGCAATTGCCGTTTACTGTTCGTATACTTCCCGTTTCAGCACACCTACGTAAGGCAGTGCACGGTATTTCTCCTGGTAATCCAGGCCGTAGCCTATCACGAACTCGTCGGGGATGGTCTTGCCCACGTAGTCGGATACGAAATCCACCTCGCGACGGGCAGGCTTATCCAGCAGCGTGCAGGTACGCACACTCTTTGCGCCGTTCAGGCGGAGATATTCACTCAAATACGACAGGGTTCTGCCGCTGTCGATAATATCCTCAATGATAAGAATATTGCATTCGCTGACATCCGAGCGGTTCAGATCCAGACGGATCTTGATTCGTCCCGAAGAGGTAGTGCCGTCGCCGTAGGAGGACACTTTCATAAAATCGATCTCTACGGGGTGGTGGATCTTCTTCATCAGATCGCCCATAAAGACCACACTGCCCTTCAAAATGCACAGAAGGACCAGCTTGCCCTCCTTGTCCGCGTAGTCCCGATCGATCTCCTCCGCGATCCGCGTGGTGATGGCATCGATCTCCTCCGCAGTAACAAGAATCCGTTCCACGTCCTGCTCATACATTGCCTTGCTCATACGTCTAATCTCCTTATGTCCGTGCTTGCGCACATATATGTATCGTTCCACCCCGTCTGTTGGCCTATGCATCACAGAGAAAAACAAACGAGTGTCATCTGTTTTTCCCCGGCGGCACCGCCGTCACGGACGGGAAATCCGGGAATCCAGAAAATGCCCGCATCATCGCAGAAAACCGGCAAAACCGCCCGTTTTTCCGGGGGGATCTTTGCCTCATTCAAAAGTTTTTTCACGCTGCGTGTCATTCCGCCGAAGCGATATCGGTCGCCCGGCCGACGGAAGCGCACAAATGCCTTACCTTGTATTGTATCAAAAGGTAAAGACATACATATTGCTAATTTGTAAATATTTTTATCAAATGGGATTTTCTTCCCTTCATTTGCAAAAAAACAGATGCCGAATCCGTACTCGGGGAAACGGTGCTCCCCCTCCGTCAGAGGAAAAACGAAGTTTTCCTCCGGCTGTCTGATATCCGCTTCCGTGAGGAAGGAAACCATTCCGTTGTACACCCGCGCGGTAACGGATGCGGGCAGGCTCAAATCGGCACACTGTCCACGGCGGATCAGATCACACAGATCCCGCACGTGGGCTGCGGTCAAATCCCCGCGGCCGCCGGCGGCATTCCCGTACAAAATCACGAGGGCACGGCTCAAAACCGCATCGTGAAGAGGGGCAAGCGCGGCGCAAGGCGCACACGTTTTAGGGGCACATTCCCCCAGCGCCCGCAAAGCCTCGGAATGCAGATACTCCGCATCGGCCCGAAGAAGAGAGCACATACGGCCTACCGCTTTCTGGGGGGTAGGTGTGATCCGGCACAAGGCCGGCACGATCTGCCCGCGGATGTAGTTTCGGGTATAGGCGTCGTCCGCATTGGTGCTGTCCACCGCGAAAGGAATATTCTCCTCCCGGCAGAATGCCCGAAT
>JBGVJO010000242.1:0-1453 GCA_045129535.1 Eubacteriales bacterium | reverse complement strand
CGAGAATCTTTGCACCAAGCTGGAGGACACCATCACCATGGCTGAATTGGCTCTGGAGGAGAACGACGAATCTCTGACCGATGAAATCCTCTCCGACGTGGCTGCCATCAAGGCCGAAGAGGAAAAACAGCGTATCGAGATCCTGCTCAGCGGTCCCTACGATAAGAACAACGCCATCCTCTCCTTCCACCCCGGTGCGGGCGGAACGGAGGCGCAGGACTGGGCGCAGATGCTGTACCGTATGTACATGCGTTGGGGCGAGGCTCACGGATACAACGTAAAGCTGGTAGACTGGCTGGAAGGCGACGAGGCGGGCATTAAATCCGCTACCCTAATCATCGAAGGTATGAACGCATACGGCTTCCTCAAGAGCGAGCACGGCGTGCACCGTCTGGTGCGCGTATCTCCCTTTGACTCCTCCGGACGCCGCCACACCTCCTTCTCGTCTGTGGAAGTAATGCCCGAGTTTAACGACGACGATAACTCCATCACCCTGCGGGATGAGGATCTGGAGATCACAGCTCACCGTTCCAGCGGCGCCGGCGGTCAGCACATCAACAAAACCGACTCCGCAATCCGTATCGTGCATATCCCCACCGGTATCGTGGTGGGATGTCAGACCGAGCGTAGCCAGCTGCAGAACAAGGAAACCGCACTGAAGATGCTGAAATCCAAGCTGATGGAGATCAAAGAGCGGGAGAAGCTGGAGCGCATCGAGGATATCCAGGGAACCAAGGTGAACATCGAATGGGGTTCTCAGATTCGCTCTTACGTATTTATGCCCTACACCCTGGCGAAGGACACCCGCACCGGCTATGAAATCGCCGATATCCAGGCCGTTATGGACGGCGAGATCGACGGCTTCATCAATGCCTATCTGAAGAAGATGTCCGCCGCCGAATAAATCTCACAGGAGGCGATTTCCATGATCAAAGAAACGTCCCGGCAAGTCTCCTCAACGGTTTTTGAGGGAATGACTTCCCTGTCCGCTGTAATTGAATCGGCCCTTTTGGGTAAGAACGACCGGCAGATCACCGAGGTTCTCTACGACCGAAGCAAAGAAAAGTCCAAGGCGAGAGAGATTGCCTACCTGCGCCGGATGGCCGAGAAGCTGGGTTTCACGGTAACAGAAGCTGACGCCGAGGAAATCGACGCGCTTGCCACGGGCAATTCCCACGGCGGGATTATCGCCCGGTGCACGGAGAGAACCATTTCCCCGCTGACAGCCGAATCCCTGCCCAAGGCGGGATTTGTGGTGATGATTGAGGGAATCGAGGATCCCTACAATTTCGGCTACGCCCTGCGCTCTATTTACGCCGCGGGGGCCGATGCCGTGATTCTCACACCGCGAAACTGGATGAGTGCCGCCGGCGTGGTGTGCCGCTCCTCCGCCGGTGCATCGGAATTGCTTCCTTTGTTTGTGAGTGAGCCGGATGAGGCCGTACATATGGCA
>JBGVJO010000241.1:0-1195 GCA_045129535.1 Eubacteriales bacterium | reverse complement strand
CTGCAGATGGCCAAAGCCCACGGAAAACCCGTTATCGCCACCCACGCCAATGCGTTTTCCGTCCATCCCCACACGAGAAATCTGACGGACGGGGAGTTCCGCGCGATCGCCGATTGCGGCGGAATCGTTGGCATCAGCCTTTGTCCGGAGCACCTTACCGCCGGAAACTGCGGCATCGAATCCGTTGCCGATCATATACGCCACTATATCCGCCTGGGCGGAGAGGATGCGGTCTGTCTTGGCTGCGACTTCGACGGTATCGGCGAAACACCGGACGGACTTTTTGACGTATCCTGTCTGATCCGCTTGGCGGATCATCAGAGTACGGCGGGTATTCCCTCCCGTATAATTGATAAACTGTTTTTTGATAACGCCTATGGCTTTGCCACAGGAAATTTCCAATAAAGGAGCCGCTTCGGCGGATAAAACCATGAAGTACTTAAGCACACGCGACACCCAAAAGACACCCTTTACCGTCTCCTCTGCCGATGCGATCAAGCGCGGTCTCGCGCCCGATCGCGGACTGTTTATGCCCGAATCCATCCCTGCTTTGACGGCGGAGGATTTTCAGGCACTGCTCACCATGCGCTACGAGGAGCGTGCTGCCGATATTCTGTTCCGTTTTTTGACAGACTACGATAAGGAGCTGCTTCTCGCAGACTGCACGGCCGCTTACGCGGAGGATCGCTTCCCCGGCGGCGCCGCACCGATCGTTCACATCGGTGACAACATTCACTCTCTGGAGCTGTGGCACGGTCCCACCTGTGCCTTCAAGGACATGGCTCTGCAGATCATGCCCCGTCTTCTGTCCCGCGCATTGACGATGACCGGCGAGAAGAGACTGGCTCACATTCTCGTCGCTACCTCCGGTGATACCGGCAAGGCGGCACTGGAAGGTTACCGCGACGTGGACGGCGTGAAAATCACCGTGTTCTATCCCGTTGACGGCGTCAGCCCTATGCAGAAGCGTCAGATGACCACCCAGCGGGGCGAAAACGTAAACGTGTGCTCCGTATACGGCAATTTTGACGACGCGCAGAGCGGCGTCAAGACTATCTTTGCCGACGAGGCGCTGGCTCAGCGTGCGGAGGAAAACGGATTCTTCTTCTCCAGTGCCAACTCCATCAACTGGGGCCGTCTGGCACCGCAGATCGTTTATTACATTTCTGCTTACTGCGACCTGGTGAACAATAAG
>JBGVJO010000240.1:0-7757 GCA_045129535.1 Eubacteriales bacterium | reverse complement strand
TATTCATGGACTCGCTGGACTGTCCAAGGGCACGGACCAGCATGGTCATTGCATCCTGCAGAGTGATCCCTGCCGTGGGTTCAAACGTGGTAGAAGAAGTACCAAGTATGTACCCGGATGCATTTGCCCAAGAAATTGCACCGTTATAGGTAGCATCATACAGATCCTTAAAAGGAGACGTATTTACGCGACCGCCATCTGCCTTATTCAACATCAAACGGAACAGAAGCAGTGCCATCTGCTCACGGGTTACATTCGCCTCAGGCGAGAATTCGTTTTCCGACGTACCGACGATAACGCCAATGTCGGAAAGAATATCGATTTCATCCTTTGCAGGATTGGACTCCGTTACATCCTGATACTCTCTTGCGAACACGGCAGGAACGCAGGTAATGAGCAAAGCGGACGTAAGGACACCGGAAAGAAGTCTTTTGAAACTTCCGTTTTTCATCTTTCTTTTTCCTCCTAAGATTTGCATTTGAGAGACCGTTTCGTCTCTCGCAACGATATGATAGCATAAGCACACAAAAAAGCGCAACAGTTTTTGTGCATATGCAACAATTGTGCAATCAATATTCATTTGTCATTAAACATATTACACAAATCCACCAACAGAGGAAAAAAACACCCGTAAAACTTTCCGTTTCACGGGTGCATACTTATTTATTGGAATAGAAGTTTCGATGGATAGCGTGCAGGGATCGTACAATGTCCCTCACGTACACAATTTCCTTGGAGCTTCCCTCGTCCAAGTCTGTCATGATCACAAGAATATACGGATGCTCATCGTAAACAATGCCCATATCGTGATAAGAATCCTCATCCCAACCGTACTTATGCGCCGCAACCGTAGGCGATACGCCGGCCGGTATAAGAACCGGATAATTCGATCCGATCATCGCCTCTTTCATAAGAGCACCGTACCGCTCGTTGGTCTCGGTAAAGTCATAAATTGCACTTAAAAAGATACCGCAATCATCGGCAGACAGTTTCATATATCCATGGGAGGATCCACGTACACCCATAGCCCGCGCGGTACTTAAATATTCGGTATAGCCAAACATCTTGCGAATCTCGGCAAACGCAATATTATCGCTGTGCTGCAGTGCATAGAGCGCCAATTCCAAATAGGTCAACTGGGTGCCGTCGTCCATTTTTTGAATGACGCCGGAGCCTTCCACCATCATTTCCTCTTTATTGAAGGTCCAGATGCGGCTCAGATCGTACTTTTCTTCTCCCTCCAGATAGACGATTCTTCCCTCTTCATCCAGATTGGGATGAGCACCTTCGAACAGGGGTTGTCCCGCCTCATCATAGAGTGGATTTCCTTCCGCGTCAAAGTGCATCTTATTGTATTCAAAATCGGAAACGGTTTTCAGCATGGTATATACGTACGGCACCTTAACCAGGCTCGCCGCATACATAATATTGTCCGATTCATAGGAGATAGTATATCCCGTTTCCAGATCTCGGTAATAAAACGATACGTTGGATGTCAGCGTTTCCTCGTGTACGATCGTTTCACCTGTTTCGGGATCCACTTCTTCTGTCGTTTTGATTCGCTCAGGGCGGTTGGTCTCCGCCACTTTCATAAGCAGATCGCTGATCTTCTTCGCCTGGATGCCGAAATTGAGGGTGGTAATATTCTCATAGTTAGAGATTAGCTCACTCAATTCCGCGATCTGTTCCCTGTCCTGTTCGGCTTCCGCCTTCATTTTTGCAATTTCATCCAGAAGAAGCTGCTGATAGGCGTCAGATGCCGTCTCCTCGTCCAGAAGAATGGAAACCTTTACTTCCAACTGATCGATCTGTTCCAGCTTGTCTGCAAGATTCGCTTCCAAATCGGACAACTGCTCGCGCAACGAACTCATAATAGCCGTATATTCCGTAATGGTACCCTGCGCACGATCCAGATCGGAGGACAGCTGATTCGCTTGCTCCCGTGCAACTAACTCGTCAGGACTTTCGTAAAATACATACAGCCAACCGCTTAAAACAGCACTTGCCGCCAGCAAAACGGCCAGCAACGCCACGAGTATTTTATAAGATTTAATCGTCATGAATTATGTAATACTGTGCATCGCACAGTAAAAACTCCCAGCTTTACTTATTTCCCAGAGCGTCAAGGTACTCTGCTGCCTCGGTACCGGCAATAGCGCCATCCGCCACTGCGGTGGCAATCTGCCGCAGATTTTTGGAGCGAACGTCACCGGCGACAAACAGGCCGGGAACCTTCGAGCGACACCGTTCGTCAGTCACAAGGTAACCGCCCTCATCAAACTGAACCCCGTCGATACCGGACAACATAGCTAAATCCGGCACGTTGCCAACAGCGATAAATACACCGTCCGCTTGAAGCACCATAGGCTGCGACATAGCGTTTTCAGCAACAGAAACGAGATCCAAAGACTGCACTCTCTGATCGCCCTCGATCTTCGTTACTCGTGCCCCCATTACTGTTCGAATGTTGTCGATTGCCTCCATGCGCCGGACGAGGATCCGATCGGCACGAAACGTATCACGCCGATGAATCAGCGTAACGGAATTGCAGATATTGGACAGATAGATCGCATCACCCAAGGCGGTATTTCCGCCGCCTACAACGGCAACGTCCTTGCCCGCGAAGAATCGGCCGTCACAGACGGCACAATAGGAAACACCCCGCCCGATAAACTCTGTCTCACCGGGTACGTCCAGCGTGCGGTGCTTTGCACCCGCCGCAACAATCACAGCAGATGCAGTATATGCTTTACTTCCGCACAATACGGTAAAACGGTCATCTTCTTTTATAACAGAATCCACCTGTGCATAGGTGATAGACACACCCAGGCTATTGGCCTGCTCCATCATCTGGTCTGCAAGTGCATACCCCGCGATTTTTGTAAAACCGGGATAATTCTCAATTTCGTGTGCCAGCAACATTTGGCCGCCGCAAGCAGCACCTTCCAATATAGTAACAGTGTGACCGGCGCGGGCAGCATACACTGCTGCCGTCAATCCTGCAGGTCCACCACCGATAACAGCAATTTCAAAATCCGTTTTCATACAAACCTCGTATCGACTCATATAACAACATTATGCCGCATCTCGTTTTTGATATGCGGCATAACATTTATGGAATCAAATTATTATAATACACGATTTCTTCCGGCAGACGCAAATTCAATTTTTCCCTGGCGATCTTAATGATATACTCATCATCGAAGGGCATATCCAGGGAGGACTGCAGCATTTCCATGCGTTCACCGGTATTTTGAATTTCAGCAAGCAACGCATCTCTGCGGACCTGCAGACTGTTGTACTCGAGTTGAAGCTTTACAATCGAAACAACACCGACAATCATCATAGCGAAGATTATCACACGAAGAAAACCGCTGTTCTTAAAACGGTGCAAAACTGTCAACCCCTTTCATGAAATACGTATCAGTCTATACAAATTTTTCTTAAGCTGCAACGTGTAACGGCGACACCGAGCCACATATGCACGCTTTCTTATCGGCTGCACAATCCGCCTGAACAGTACAAGCAGGATCGCTCTCCCCATTTTCAAAAGAAAGCGAAAAGGCAGTAGCGAAAAATACAGTGCGTATCGGAAGCCTATCCGCAGTATGCAGATCAAGACATCCGAGACAGACATAACAACTTTTCCGATTGAGAAATAATAGACAAGAAATCCGACACAAGCGAAAAACAGATAGAACCATCGAAAACAGCCGCTTGCTGCAACGTACAGGAAAACACTGAATATACAACCAACCAGGATCGCATACAAGACGTCGCCTGCAAATACAATCCAAAACTGTGCCCATCGAACGATGTTCCCTGTATCAGGGCGGCGGATCTCACCAATCAACGGAAAGCGGAAACTATACAGTTTTCGCCCCAACACGGAATATCTATTGATGCCGAAACAAACGCGAAGAAGACGAAAGAGATCGTAAATACCGCCGTAAACAATGCCACACAATATGGCATACAGCATAGCATACAGCTGTCTTGTCAGAGGAATTCCCATAGACTACTTTGCACCGCGTCGGCTGAAGATTCCACTCTTAGCCACCGAATTCTTTTCGTAGTACAGAAGCCCGGTTATCTTTCCGGCAATGGAGATTCTTCCTGTTTCCACGGAAAAGCTATCAATTTTCAGACACTCCCCCTCGACGGAGATTTCCCCGAAGGAGGACAGCAAAAGGATCTCTTCGTCGTGAAAACTTTTGACCTCTGCTATACCACTCAATTCAGCACGGGCACAGTCGTATATACATACACTGTGCGACTGCTGCGAAGCGTCTCGATTCATAACCCACCTCCCGAATAGTAGTAATTAACTATATGCGGGATAAAGGCAGACTATGTTTACCCTTCCACTACCTCATACATAGAGGCGGCATCCGCCTTGGTAACGTGCTCCTTCACACTCAGAACACGCACCGTAAGGGTTTTCTCGCCAAACGTAATGGCGATAAGATCGTTTTCCTTCACGTCGTACGACGCCTTAGCGGGTCTTCCGTTTACGCTGACGTGACTTGTATCACACGCATCGTTCGCCACGGTACGGCGTTTTATGATGCGAGCTACCTTCAAATACTTATCCAGTCTCATAACTTTGTAATCCAGAAACAGCTCCGATTTACCGGAGCTGTTTCAGACACAATCAGTGATTTACTTTTTCCTTCAGTGCCTTGCCGGCGGAGAAAGCGGGATGCTTGGAAGCAGGAATGGTGATCTGCTCCTTGGTAGCAGGGTTGCGGCCGATTCTCTCGCCGCGAGCCTTAACCTCGAAAGTACCGAATCCGGCGATCTGTACCTTCTCGCCTTCTGCCAGTGCGTTTGCGATTGCGTTCAGTGCGCTGTTTACTGCTGCTTCAGCGGCCTTCTTGGTCAGTTTGGTCTCGCTGGCAACAACTTCGATCAGATGAGTCTTGTTCATTGGAATATTCCCCTTTAATTTTCTTTTTTTATACCACATTCAGCGGTAGGAATTGAGCATATCTAACATAGGTATTATAACATCTATAATACCGAGAATCAAGTGTTTTCAGGCTTTTTTTATGAAATATTGCAGATAATTTCAATAAAAATTCCTCTCAAGCAGCTGTTCTTCGTCATTTTTTGAAAAAGAAGGCTGATCCGCGCAGAAATTTTCGATTTTCTCCACGTCATTGAGATAGTTTACACAACGGTCACTGAGCA
This sequence comes from Eubacteriales bacterium, assembly GCA_045129535.1. Classification (GTDB taxonomy): domain Bacteria; phylum Bacillota; class Clostridia; order Oscillospirales; family CAG-272; genus SIG701. Next base: position 2,564 of record JBGVJO010000240.1, on the reverse strand, counting down.
GCTTTTCCGCATCCAATCCGCGCTCCTGCGCCACAGCTGACAGCTGCCACAATGCGCGTCCCAGATACTCAGCAACGCCGTCATTATTATCTGCTTCTATGGCTGCAGACACGCCTGAAACGCTTTCTGCGATACCGGCAGAAACGTCACTCAGCTTTGGATCGATTCCGGCTTTGATGGATTTCTTCACCATCTTTTGCGCCCGCATCAGCGCAGGCAATGCGGGAGGCACACTCGCAAGAGTACCACTCAGACCGACTCTCTGCTTTTCCTCCGTTTTGATGGCTTCCCAGTTTGACAGCACTTCCTCGGAGGTATCCGCTTGCACATCGGCAAAAATATGGGGATGGCGGTGAATCAGCTTTGCACAGATGTCGTGGATCACATCGTCCACGGTAAACTCACCCGCCTCTTCCGAGATGCGCGCGTGGAACACAATCTGCAAAAGCGCATCACCCAACTCCTCACGCAAAAGGACGGGATCCTTATTGTCAATCGCTTCAATTACCTCATAGGTCTCTTCGATCATGTTGGCGCGGATGCTCTCATGGGTCTGTTCCTTGTCCCAGGGACATCCGTTTTCCGAACGAAGAAGCGCCATAACGCGCACCAAAGAGGAAAAATCGTGTTTGTCTTCCTTAAGAAGAATTTGAACGTCCTTGTTCATACAATACCTCACTCCCGTACCAGACGGAATCGTTTCAAAATGGTAAGGATCTTCCCTCCCTTGGGGAGAAGAAGAATGTCGTCAGCCGTAACCGCACGGAGAAGGAAAATCAGCGGTACATACACGATAACGGCAGCAAAAATGGAAAGAAGCGTTGGAATGCGTCCGCTCATAGAAAGAGGGCCGGTCAGCAACGTATAGCATCCCAGTGCCGCGGCGGAACACAGTACGCTGGCAATCAGCGGCTTCACAAAAACGCGGCCGATTTTGGGCATCACACCCACGTTCTTTGCTACAAAGTACAAATTCATTGCAGTAGCGGTCAAATAGCAAAGGAACGTACTGATGGGCGTACCGTACATACCCACCGCGTACAGCAGAAAATAGTTGGAAATAATCTTGACCACAGCGCCGACAAGCATAGAATAGAGAGGCTTGCGCTCAAATCCGTTGGCCTGCAAAATGGCATTGGTAACGGAAAGCATACACACAAAGAACGTGGACGGGGCAAGCAAGGTTAAAAGGGGCCACGCCATATCCACCGACTGCGCCTTGTAGAACAGGCTGAGGATCGGCTTTGACATCGTTGCCATACCCAGCGCACACGGCAGGCCAATCAGCACAGCCACACGCAAGGAAGATTCCATAATCCGATTGGCACGCACCCAGTCTCCGGCTCCGCGGGCCATGGTAAGTATGGGAATAATCGAGTAGGAAATGGGATAGATCAGATACGGAGGCATATTGAACATAGGCACAGCCAAGGAGGTATAGTTGCCGTATACGGTTGTTGCCGCCTCTTCCGTCATACCGATAGCCTGCAGGATACGTTCCACCAGAACGGCATCAAACAGGTTGGTAATGCTCATGACAGACGAGCTGATCGTGATGGGAATAGCGATTACCGCCAGCCGCTTCAAAATAGTACGGGCGGATTCGATATAATCCGATTCAGCCGTTTGCTCCAAAAACTCTTCGTTGTATCTGGCTTCCTTAAACAGCAGCTTATAGAACCAAAGAAACGCCATACCCAATGCAGCACCAACGGTAAGGCCGATCGCCGCATACGCTGCTACAATATAAATGGCGTACCCCTGCCGCAGTGCGTACGTAGCCAAAACGATACCGAGGAACAGCTTGCAAAGGGATTCGATCAACTGGGACACAGCGGTGGGAAGCATCTGCTGGTATCCCTGGAAATAGCCTCTGTAAGCGCTGGCAATACTGATAAAGAACAGCGTAGGCGCAATAGCCATGATGCAATAAACGGTTACGTCCGCTTTCAGAACGTGCTCCGAATACGCCTGTGCGCCGATCAGCATAATACACATGCCGACAAAGCCCACGACAACAAACAGCATAAGAGCTATGCGGAATATTTTCTTCGCCTGGCGGAGCTGTCCTTTGGATCGGCTTTCCGACAACATCATAGCTAATGCAACCGGAAGACCGTTCGTGGCAATCATGAAGAAGCAAGTGTAGAGCGTATAGGCATGAGAATAATAGCCCATGCCTGTATCGCCTACGATATGATTCATCGGGATCTTAAACAAAAGCCCGATGGCCTTAATCAATAAGTTTGAAATTGTCAAAACGAGCACACCGGAAAAGAACAGCTTTGTACTGCTCTTCACTCCGGTCTTTTTACTCGACTGCGGGTTGTTCTGCAAATCGTGATCCTCCTATATTCCATATCATCCGAGGAATTCGCGCCACAAAGAATCCTCACTCGGGCATTCCGGTGAGATAAAGTAAATGAGACTCAGAAATTCTCCCGATAAAACGAACGGGCGAAATCTCGGTACGCCTGCATCTTTTCCTGTGCCGCACCATCCGAATAAGCCTCTAAGTATTCATATGGATACTTAGCCTCAAATATGCGCTCGATCCGACAGTT
>JBGVJO010000239.1:0-3149 GCA_045129535.1 Eubacteriales bacterium | reverse complement strand
CCTACAAGGATGAGGACTGGGTACTGAAGGACGTGTCCTTCAAGGTAAAAGCCGGCGATACCGTTGCATTCGTTGGTTCCACCGGCTCCGGAAAGACCACGATTCTGTCCCTTATATGCCGCAATTACGACATCCAGCGCGGCGAAATCCTGATCGACGGCATCAACATCCGTAAGATCAAGATCTCCTCCCTGCGCCGCCATTTCGGCCAGATGCTGCAGGACGTATTCCTGTTCTCCGGCACGATCCGCTCGAACATTCTTCTCCGCATGGAGGGCGTGTCCGACGAGGAGGTCATGCAGGCTTGCCGTTACGTCAATGCAGACAAGATCATCAACCGTCTGTCGGGCGGTTTGGATGAAGAGGTCCGGGAGCGCGGAAACAACTTCTCCGCCGGCCAGAGACAGCTCCTTTCCTTCGCCCGTACTATCATTCACAAGCCCGAGGTTATGATCCTGGACGAGGCCACCGCCAACATTGACACGGAAACGGAGATTCTGATCCAGGATTCTTTGGAAAAGCTGATGAATATCGGTACCCTGCTGATCGTGGCACACCGTCTGTCTACCGTTCAGCATGCGGACAACATTATCTATCTGTCCCACGGTGAAATCATCGAACAGGGTTCTCACGCAGAGCTTTTGGAAAAGAAGGGCCGTTATCACGCTTTGTATATGCTTCAGTACGACAAAGAACGGGTGAAGCAGGCGGCCAAGGCCTACTGATACGGAGTGTGTCTATGCATTTTGAAATTGCGTTATCCAACGTACTGCTGACACTGTTTTATATCATCCCCGGATACGTCATCTGCAAGATGAAGAAGGCCTCCGCCGATCATCTTTCCACCATATCCTCTATTCTGATTTACGGATGCGCCCCCTGTCTGATCATTTCCTCCTTTTTGAAGCTGGATTTCTCCGTGACAGACGTGGGCAAGATGGGGCTTTTCTTTCTCATTACACTGGTACTGCAGGCGGCCTTTATGGGGCTGGTATTCCTGCTCTTCCGCCGCCGTTTTGCCGATAGCAAATACCGCATACTGACCATTGCATCGGTCCTCGGCAACGTGGGATTCTTCGGACTTCCCATCGTGCGGGCACTGGTGCCGGATCATCCCGAGGTGATGTGTTACTCCATTATTTACGTCATCTCTATGAATATTCTGGTATTTACGGTAGGTGCCTTTTGCATCACGGGACGAAAAGAATTTATGACGCTGCGGGCGGGCATATTCAATCCGTCCATGTTCGGTCTTGTCGTTGCGTTCCCGCTGTATGTAATAGGGGCAAAGAGTTTTCTGCCTGATCTTCTGATGGATGGCGTGAATCTACTCGGCACGATGTCCACACCGCTTTGTATGCTGATTTTAGGCGTGCGGCTGGCCACTGTCCCGCTGAGGAAACTGTTCTGCCGTCCGTTCATCTATCTGATCTGTTTGGGAAAGCTGATTCTGTTCCCCCTATTCTGTTATGGGGCGGTATATTTCCTGCCCTTGGATCCCGCTTTCAAGGCCAGTATACTGATTCTGTGCGCCACACCGTGCGCGTCCATCATTCTGAATCTGGCGGAGATGCACAAGAGTGAAACGGAACTGGCGGCAAACTGCGTGCTGGTAACCACCCTGCTCTGTTTTTTGACAATCCCTGTATTGACGCTTCTGTTATAAACAATAAAGCCGATGATGCGTTTGCATCATCGGCTTTTTGATTACGATATATTACTGCTTGGGGATCAGTTTTTCCTTGCCGCCCATATACGGACGAAGGGCAACGGGAATGTTGACCGTGCCGTCTGCGTTCAGATTGTTTTCCAGGAACGCGATCAGCATACGGGGCGGAGCCACCACGGTGTTGTTCAGCGTGTGCGCCAGGTATTTGCCGCTCTCGCCATTTACACGGATCTTCAGGCGGCGAGCCTGTGCATCACCCAGATTGGAGCAGCTGCCCACCTCAAAATACTTCTTCTGACGGGGAGACCAAGCCTCTACGTCGCAGGACTTCACCTTCAGATCGGCCAAGTCACCGGAGCAGCACTCCAACGTACGAACGGGCACGTCCAGAGAGCGGAACAGATCTACGGTATTCTGCCACAGCTTATCGTACCACATCATGCTGTCCTCGGGCTTGCAGACGACGATCATTTCCTGCTTCTCGAACTGATGGATACGGTATACACCGCGCTCCTCGATGCCGTGGGCACCCTTTTCCTTACGGAAGCAAGGAGAGTAGCTGGTAAGAGTATAGGGCAGTTTTGCCTCGGGAATGATCTGATCGATGAACTTACCGATCATGGAGTGCTCACTGGTACCGATCAGGTAGAGATCCTCTCCCTCGATCTTGTACATCATCGCTTCCATTTCCGCAAAGCTCATAACGCCGGTTACCACGTCGGAACGGATCATAAAGGGCGGGATGCAGTAAGTGAATCCGCGCTCGATCATAAAATCACGGGCATAGGAAATCACAGCGGAGTGCAGACGGGCAATGTCGCCCATCAAATAGTAGAAGCCGTTGCCGGCTACGCGGCGAGCCGCATCCAGATCAATGCCGTCAAAGCGCTCCATGATCTCGGTGTGATACGGAATTTCAAAATCGGGAACAACGGGTTCGCCGTACTTCTGGATTTCCACGTTTTCGGAATCGTCTTTACCGATTGGAACAACTGGATCGATGATATTTGGAATTGTCATCATAATTTTCTTTAATTTAAGAGATAATTCTTCCTCTTCTTTTTCAATATCAACTAGTTTGTTATTGATTTCAACAACTCTTTGCTTAATTGCGTTTGCTTCATCAATTTTCTTTTCTCTCATTAATAAACCAATTTTTGAACTTGATGAATTTCTTTCTGCTCTTAAATTACCTGATTCATTTTTTAATCCTCTGATTTTTTCATCTAATTCGATTGCTTCATCTACTAAAGGTAATTTAGCGTCTTGAAATTTCTTTTTAATGTTTTCTTTAACTAAATCTTTATTTTCTCTTATTAATTTTATATCTATCATAATATTCCCTCCTAATTTTATTTATTTTATTTCAACCTCTAATGAAGACACGAGACTTTATCCTCACTAATATATTTAATTAATCTCCACATAATTTCACATCCTAACAAAAAAAAGAATGATACCTAAAGGAGTGCAAAAACTA
>JBGVJO010000238.1:0-9429 GCA_045129535.1 Eubacteriales bacterium | reverse complement strand
AATCCGCCTCGCGGTGGATTTCGAAAGAGCGGCCCCCGAAGCCCGGATGCTCCCGCAGCGCATCCTCGATCTTCTGCGCCGTGGCGCCGGTGAGCACCAGCGACCGGATGTTGTTTCGCGACAGCAGGGCATCGGCCAGGGGCGCGAAGGGAATCTGCTTGTCGTATCCGCCGCAGATGAGAACGAGAGGACGGTTTCCCATTGCGTTCAGCGCGGCGGCGGTGCGGGTGGGGGAAGAGTCGATGGATCCGTTGTAGTAGGCTACACCGCCCATCTCCCGTACCAGCTCCAGGCGGTGACGTACCCCGCGGAAGGTCTTTGCCACTGCGGTGATCTCCTCGGCACCTGCATAGCCCCGCACGGCGGCGATGGCCGCCATATAATTTTCTACGTTGTGCCGGCCGGGCAGAAGAATGTCGCTTACTTGCAGAAGGGGGAATTCTTCCTCGCCCCGGGCACGGAATACGATCACTCCATCCTTTTCGTAAACGGCGCTGTCGCCCGCCCGAAGTTCTTCATCCGGAATACAGTCGTGAGAGAACAGCGTAACGGGACATCCCGCCGTGCGGGCGAGATCTCGTGTGATTTCATTTTCATAATTCAGAACCGCACGGCCGCATCCGTCGAGAATCTTCGCCTTGGCGGCAATATACTCTTCCATATCGGTGTGCCAGTTCAGATGGTTGGGGGTGATGTTGGTGATCACGGACACGTCCGGGGCGCTGTCTGCCGTCATCAGCTGAAAGCTGGACAGCTCCACCACGGCCACGTCGCTTTCGCTCATCTCCTCAATCCGGTACAGCATCGGCTTGCCGATGTTGCCGCCCAGGAACACCTTGTGCCCCATCTCCTCAAAGGCTTTACTCAGAATTTCGGAGACCAGGGTAGTGGTGGTGGTTTTGCCGTCGCTTCCCGTGATGCCGATGACGGGGCAAGGGCGATTCTCAAGGAACAATTCCATCTCCGAGGTGATCGTGGATCCCGTTTCTTTTGCTTCCAGTAAAGCGGGGAGATCCGGTCGGAAACCGGGGGAGCGGAACACGTAATCCTCACGGATGTTTTCAAGATAGGTCTCGCCGCAGATCAGGGATACCCCCAATTCCCGCAGCTTTTGCGCATCCTCACCCAGATCCGCCTCGGATTTTTTATCCCGGGCGCTCACTCTTGCTCCCTTGGAAACAAGATAACCCGCCAGGGGCATATTGGAAACGCCTGCTCCCAAAAGGGTTACGGCTTTATTCTGAAAATCCGGCAGTGCCATACGTTACCTCACAATACGGTATTATACAATCATTATATACAAAAACAGGGCAAGATGCAACGGCGGATGGGATTTTTCTTTGATAAAACCGCGTTTTGTCGCCTCGAATGGGATTTTGACGGAATGATCAAGTAATGCTTGCATTATTTGAGAGAATATGGTACAATAATACAGTACAATGCGATAGGTGTAAGTAAATTTGCGCCGATTCCCATAAAATCGGTGACGAAATAAAAATTTGGAAGGGTATTATGCCGAATAAAAAGAAACGAACCTCCGGGATCAGCCGCTATTTCGGCAGTTCCTTGTGGATAGCCGTGGCCGGTGTTGCCGCCGTTGTAACGATCGCTTTGCTGGGCACTTTTACCGATATCCCCCTTTGGATACTCGGTTTGTCCGTGCTTGTTTTGCTGGTGGCTTCCTTTGCTTTGATTCTGCGGTTCTTCAACCGCCGGGGACCCCACGGCGCCGACAGCCAGCTTCTCAGTCCCGTTTTGGGCAATATTATGCTGGATACGGTGATGAAGTTGAGTTCTCCCGTCTTCATCTGCGATGAAAAGGAAGAGCGGATTATATGGTACAACCGGGCGTTGTCCGTTGTGTGCGATACGGGTGCACAGCTGTACGGGCACAAGGCGGAGGAATTCTTGAATATCCCCGCCGCCGAATTGCTGCGGGAAAACGTAAGTGACGGTATTCCCGTTATGATCGGGGATCACTCGTTCCGTGCTACGGCAAGCCGCATCCGTGCCAAAGATAAGGTGTTCCTTCTCGTGACCATGGAGGATGTGACGGAGACAGAACGCCTCTATACGCAGATCGCCCAGTCGGAGAGCGTGGTTGCCTACGTTATGGTGGACAACCTGGACGAGCTGCTTCAGTACGAGCAGCAGAAGTTCCGTTCCGTTGCCGTGCAGATCGAATCCGTTCTGCGGGAGTGGGCGGAGCAGTCCGAGGGTATTCTGAAGGAGTACGAGAGGGATCGCTATCTGTTCGTGTTTGAAGCCCGCTATCTGGACGATTTTATCGTCCGCAAGTTTGATATTCTGGATAAAATCCGTGATATCCGTATCGGCGACGGCAAATTGCCCGTTACCGTGTCCATCGGCGCAGCCAACGTCCGAGGCGCTTTCAGTGAGAAAGAACGGGCGGCCGCGGCGGCTTTGGATATGGCCTTGCAGCGTGGCGGCGATCAGGTCGTCGTGAAGAGCGATAACGGTATCGATTTCTACGGCGGACGGACCAAGACCGTGCAGAAGCGCACCAAGGTTCGTGCCCGCGTTACTGCCAACGAGCTGATTACCCATATTTCCCGCGCCTCCAACGTGCTGGTGATGGGACACCGCTACGCGGATTTTGATGCCTTCGGCGCTATGGTGGGTATCGCCCGTCTCTCCATGTTCTGCGGAATCCCCGTGAACATCGTCACCGATCTGCAGGATCGGAATCTGGCGGGCTGCCGCAAGATCCTCGGCCGCCTGAAGGAGTACACCGACGTCCTTGTGGATACGAAGGAAGCGCTGGATCTGGTCAATGCCAACACGCTTCTCGTGGTTGTGGACGTGAACAATGCGGCACTGTTTGAGTCCGCAGCGTTGGCGCAGAACGTGGACAACATCGTGATTATCGATCACCACCGTAAGACGGCAGAGTTCGAGCGCTCCCCGCTGATCTCGTATATCGAGCCCTCTGCATCCGCCTGCTGTGAATTGGTGGCGGAGATGATGGAGCAGGTGCTGCCTGACGGCGTATTGCTGCCGGCTGAGGCCAATCTGATGCTGGCGGGTATCTTGCTCGATACCAAACAGTTTACGAAGAACACGGGCTCCCGTACCTTCAGCGCGGCTTTGTATTTGCGGAATCGCGGTGCATCGCCTACGGAAGTGCAGGGCCTGTTCAAAACCAATCTGGACGACTTCATCCGTGAAGCGAAATTCCGTTCCAACGTGGTTATCTATCGCGGTGTGACTGCCATCGCTCTCAGCGAGGGCGAAGGGGTGGCCTCCGACCGCATCGCGGCCGCCAAGGCAGCGGATAAGCTTCTCAGCGTGGAAGGGGTTCAGGCGGCGTTTGCTTTGGTACGCATCGGAGATATGGTTCATATTTCCGCCCGTTCCACCGACGCGGTCAACGTGCAGCTGATCCTGGAAAAGCTCCGGGGCGGCGGTCACTTCGACTCAGCGGCGGCACAGGTCAGCGGCAGTACGCTGCAGGATGCACTCGTCCAGCTGAAGGAAGCCATTGACGCTTATTTTGAAGAAACAGCATCTCCCGCACAGGGAAAATAAAGAAAACCCACAGAAAGGATGTTTTCCTACGGGAAAACAGGTATAGATTGATGAAAGTAGTATTGCTTGCCGATGTAAAGAGCCAGGGAAAGAAGGGCGATTTGATCAACGTATCCGACGGATATGCCCGCAACTTCCTGTTCCCCAAGGGCTTGGCTGCCGAAGCCGATGCAAAGGCAATGAACGAATTGAAGATGAAAGAGGAGGCCCGCCTCCATAAGATTGAGGTGGAGAAGGCTGCCGCCCGCGAGATCGCCGAGAAATTGGCCGCCGTTGTGGTGAAGATCAAATCCCAGGCCGGTGCCGACGGCAGACTGTACGGCGCTGTAACCGCCAAGGATATCGCAGAGGCTCTCGCTTCCTCTCACAAGATCACCATCGATAAGAGAAAGATTCAGCTGGACAGCGCCATCAAGGCCTTCGGCACTTACGTGCTGGATGTAAAGCTGTACCCTGAGATCGTCGGCAAGATCCACGTTGTGATCTCCGACACCTGATGTGCCGATGAATAGTGAATTGAGCCGTCGAATGCCCTTTTCGCTGGAGGCGGAGCAGTCCGTCCTCGGAGCGATTCTGATCGATCCCACCTGTATGGATCATCTGGCCGGCATTCTCAGTGCGGAGGATTTTATGCTGGAGGAACACAAGGACGTGTTCAGCGCCATGCAGAAGATGTATCTCCGCAGCAAGACCATCGACGTGGTCACACTGCTGGACGAGTTGGTGCGGGACGGTGTGTACGACGAGGCGGGCGGTAAGGATTACATCCGCCTGATCTCCGAGATCGTACCCAGCGCCGCTAACGTGAAGGATTACGCGGAGATCGTCCGCGACAAGAGTATGCTCCGTGCCCTGATCAGCGCCTGCGATGACATTACCGCTATGGCGTACAGCGAGCAGGAGGATACGGCCCACCTGGTGGAAATGGCGGAGCAGAAGATCTTCGCCGTGGCCGAGGGCAGGGAAAATAAAGGCTTTACCCACATCCGCGATGCGCTGGTGCAGGTGTATGACCGACTCCATTTGCTGGCGGAAAATAAAACCGAAGCCTTGGGTATGCCCACCGGCTTCTCCGGCCTGGATCGGGTGCTGGTTGGCCTCGGTAAGTCCGACTTGGTTCTGGTCGGTGCCCGCCCCGGTATGGGTAAGACCAGTTTTGCCATGAACCTGGCTACGCACGCTGCCGTTACCACGAAAAAGACCGTGTGCATTTTCTCCTTGGAAATGTCAGCGGAGCAGCTGGTCAGCCGCGTTATGTCCAGCGAGGCACTGATCGATTCCTACCGGCTTCGTTCCGGTGAGTTGACCGACGAGGACTGGGGCAAGCTGGCCCACGCCGCCTCCCGCCTTTCCAATTGCGATATTTTGATCGACGATACCGTCGGTCTTACCGTCACCGGTATGAAGGCGAAGCTGCGCCGCACGAAGAATCTGGGACTGGTCGTTATCGACTATTTGCAGCTGATGCAGAGCGATCGGCGCATCGATAACCGTGTCAATGAGGTGGCGGAGATCTCCCGCGGACTGAAGCTGCTGGCGAAGGAACTGCAGGTTCCCGTGATCTGCTGTGCCCAGCTGTCCCGAGGCCCCGAATCCCGAACGGATAAGCGACCGATGCTGTCCGACCTTCGTGACTCCGGTGCCATTGAGCAGGACGCAGATATCGTACTGTTCCTCTATCGCGATGAATATTATAAATCCGAAAAAGATGAGCCGCAGAACATTGCGGAGGTCATCGTGGCCAAAAACCGTCACGGCTCCACGGGCAACGTGAAGATGGGATGGTTCGGCCAGTATACGAAGTTCACTACTTTGGATGAGGATCGCCAGGAATAAGAAAGGAGCTGCGTTATGCAAACGGAATCGTTCTTTCTTCCAAGCGAATTTGACGGTGAGCGGCTGTCCGTAATGACGGTGTGCCCCGATAATCCCCGATTCTGCCTGCAGATTACCCACGGCATGGCGGAGCATAAAAAGAGGTATATTCCTTTTATGGAATATATAGCCGGTATCGGCGGCGCCTGCATCGTTTCCGATATGCGTGGACACGGTGAAACGTCTGCCCCCGAGGATTACGGATATTTCGGCGAGCGGGGCGTGGAGGCAACCCTTTCCGATCTCTGTCAGATCGGCGGCATTCTCCGCGAAAAATATCCCGATCTGCCGATGATTCTCCTCGGACACAGCATGGGCTCTCTGGTGGCCCGGTCCTATGCGGCCGAGCACGACCACGAGCTGAGTGCTTTGATTCTGTCCGGCGAGGCGTCCAACAATCCCGCCGTGGGCGCAGGGCTTTTCCTAACCCGGCTGATGGCCCTGTTCCGCGGGGAGAGACATCGATCCCCCCTGATCGAGAGTATGTCTACGGGAACTTACGATAAAGCGTTCCCGGACGAGGCGAAATTCGGATGGCTCAGCGCCAACAAAGAAAACCGGCAAAAATACATCGAGGATCCCGGCTGCGGCTTCCCCTTTACCCTCAACGGGTACGACACCCTCTTTTCCTTTATGAAACGCACCTATTCTCCCAAGTACTATAACGTCCGAAACAGGAATCTGCCGATTTTGTTCCTGTCCGGCGAGGAGGACCCCGTTATGGGCGGAAAAAAGGCATTCGACGATGCCGTCCGCTTTATGCGGGATATGGGGTATCGGGACGTCCGTGCCAAACTGTACCCCGGTATGCGCCACGAAATCCTGATGGAAAACGAGAGAGAAACGGTGTGTGCCGATATGGCCGCCTTCATCGAGGAGGCGGTGCAGGGAAGCGCACCCGTCGGTGAATAAAATTTTTTTCAGTATCCGGAACATATTTCCAACTTCATTCGTCTTATATGTCAGATACGGGTACGTTCCGTATATGACGTTGAGAATATTCAATTGTCAATTCTTTAGATTTATAAAGGAGAACATCATGAAAAAATCATTGAAACTGTTGTCTGCTGCGTTTGTGGCTATTATGCTCCTGTCTGCAGTGGCAACTCCCGTTGCTATGGCAGCCACGACCGATACCTTCGGCGGTTTGACCTCTTTGGACTTGTACATCATTGAGCAGCTCTCCGATGCTGTTCTTTTGAGCAACGGTAATTACAGCATCCCCGGAATCGGCGAAGTTGACGGCGATCAGGTCCGTGAACTGTACGGTAAGTACTGGTCTATCCTGCACCCTTCTTACGCCCCCACTTACCCCAACTATCCGTTCCTTCCCAATTACCCCATCTATCCCGGCGTGGCTCCCAGTATCAACGTAATTGATATCGAAATGAATCAGTACGAGACCAAGAATTTGGGATTGGGTTTGGAGTATCATTTTACCAGCTATGATCCGTCCATTGTTAAAGTTGACGCGATGGGTAATGTAACGGCGATTAGCGAAGGTAAGGGTTACATTGCCGTATCCTCCGAGAACGGTGTATGGATGTACGTCCGCGTAACGGTTACCGCTGTGGAATTCGATGAGGACGATTATGAAGTGGATATCATTGTTCCCAAAACCCTTCTGACCATCGGTGAAACTATGAATGTATATGCACGTCTTCTGAAGGAAGGTGTCTACGTATACCAGGGTCAGAAATATCTTGTGATCTCTGTAGAGGATACGGATGTTGCAGTTGTTGACAACGGTGTCCTTAAGGCGGTCGGTATCGGTACGACCAGGGTTACCGCATACATTCCGGATACTGGTTTGAGCGAAAGCGTTGATATTCAGGTAATCAATAAGGTGGAGCGGCCCAATGTTCCCACTTACCCCAGCTACCCCAGCTATCCCAATTATCCCTTCTTCCCGGATTATCCGATTTATCCTGAGTATCCCTCTCTCCCCGGTATAGGTAATACCTGGTATCCCGGCTACGGCAGCATCGAGAGTTGGCTCGGTCTGGATCTCAAGGTGTATACCGTGGTTTACAAGATGGTATTTGTCCAGGGAAAATGGCAGCCGGTTCTCACTGCTATGCCTAAGGATAATCCCTCCCTGCCTCTCAGTGAGTACACCATGCAGTACAAACTGATGTATAAGGATGGCGAATGGACGTATATGCCTTATCTTGTTCCCAAGGAGGAACCCACTGCTCCCGATACTCCTGTGACTCCCGAAACCCCTGATGTGGATAAGGAAGAGGATAAGCTGAGCAAGGAAGAGCAGGAAGCACTGCAAAAGGCTGAGGAAGAAGCCAAGAAGCTGGCTGAGCTGAAGAAGCTGATCGCCAAGGCTCTGGAAGGTAAGCTGGAATGGTACGAGGTGTACACCGACCTGAACGGTGATGCTTCCTACTACGACGGTGTAACGTTTGTTCTGAATAAGCAGTACCTGACCGGTAAGGACAACGGCAAGTTCGGTACGAAGGATAAGATGACCTTTAACGACGTGAAGGAACTGCTGATCAAGTACACCGAGCTCACCACCGCTGAGTTCGACAAGACCGGTATCCTCACCTTCGAGGACGGCGAGAAGGAAATCACCCGTCAGGAAATCAGTATGGCCTTCTACAAGCTGGCTGCATACCTGAAGGAAGACGTATCCGGAAGAGCATCCATGGCTCGATATAAAGACAAGGGTGAATTGTCCGCTGAGTACAGTAATTCCTTTGCTTGGGCAATCAAGAATAAGGTTATTCTCACCACCTCCGAGAAGATGAGCCCCAAGGCGAACGTAACCCGCGGCGATCTGGCCCTGATTCTGTATCGCTTCGATAAATTCGCAAAGTAATTGATCCTACGAAGGGACGCACGGAAGTGCGTCCCTTTTTTCTGTAATTTATTTCGGAAATTTTCGAAATCGGTATTGCTATTTTTTTGCGGCTGTGCTATAATAGTCAAGGTTCGTTAGCGGATGTGTGCTTGACATTCTCGGCGAATCGCCCGGGCCGGTGTGTTGGAATCGGCAGACGAGGTGGACTCAAAATCCATTGGTAGCAATACCGTGCGGGTTCAAGTCCCGCCACCGGCACCAAAATACAGGCATCGCCTAAAGGCGGTGCCTGTATTTTTTCTTGCACTTTTTTTGTATGCGTGATATAATTTACCAACAAGAGATGAAATTCACCTTGATGGAGGACGTATGAGAATTGGAATCGCGGGATTCGGCCATTTGGGAAAGGCATTGGTTAAAGGATTGCTGAACGACGGCTTCGTGCGCAAAGAGGATATTTATATCACTGCTAACTCGAAAAGCACTAAAGAGCGGGCACAGAATGAGTATGGAGTGCACGTTTGCTGCTCGAATACGGAGTTGATTCAAGCAACGGATATCATTTTTGTTTGCGTCCCTGCCAATGTTTTCTTTTCCGATTTCGGTGATTGCAGTGCCGTATCGGAAGACAAGACTTTTGTAAGCCTTATGGCGGGGGTGACGCTTTCACAATTGAAGCAGTGTATAGGGCAGGGGCGTATTATGCGCGCCATGCCAAACCTTGGAATTGAGAGAAATGACGGTATCATTTGCTACACGGCAACACACGATCAGTGTGTCGTTAGGATTATGGAACATCTGGGTTACTCATTCTGTGTCCCGGAGGGGGATATTGAAAAGATAACGGCCTTTGCCTCCTGCGGTATCGGTTTTGCCGCATATATTCTGAACTGTTTTTTCGAAAAAGGAAGGGATTTGGGCTTTTCGGCAGATACCACTATGAGAATTGTGGACAATATTTTCCGAAATGCGCTTCGCGCCGCGGATTATTCTGAATTGGTTGATTCCGTTGCTACAAAAGGCGGTGCTACCGAGGCCGGTGTAATGCGTTTGGATGAACATAAAACAAACGAAATTATTGGAGATGCCGTCGATGCGGCATACCTTAGAATGACGTGAAGAGAAGAATGCATATCCCGCGGGCTTTTGCGTTTCAGGATGGTATCACCCCCCTTGCACATTCCATGCCA
>JBGVJO010000237.1:0-2437 GCA_045129535.1 Eubacteriales bacterium | reverse complement strand
ACAGGGTATTGATTACGCCCTCGCCCTTGGTATCGGTCATGAATTCGCTGCGGTAGCCGAACAGACAGCGGGAAGGAATGGAGTACTCGATACGGGTACGGGATCCCACCTTGGCCATCTCAATGAGCTCACCCTTGCGGGCGCCCAGCTTCTGCATAACGCTGCCCACCGCTTCGTCAGGTACGTCGATGGACACCTTCTCCATGGGCTCGCACAGCTTGCCGTCGATCTCCTTGTAGAGCACGTGGGGCATAGAGCAGCACAGCTCGTAATTCTCACGGCGCATATTCTCAATGAGAATGGACAGATGCATTTCGCCTCGGCCTGCCACCTTGAAGGAGTCCGTGGTTTCACCGTCGCTTACCCGCAGGGATACGTCCTTCAATGTCTCCTTGAAGAGACGGTCGCGGATCTGACGGGAGGTAACGAACTTACCCTCCTTGCCGGCAAAGGGGCTGTCGTTGACGGCGAAGGTCATCTCCATCGTAGGCTCGGACACCTTGACAAATTCCAGCGGCTCGGGACGGTCGGTAGCACAGAGAGTATCACCAATACCAATGTCCGATGCACCGGAGAAGCAAACGATATCGCCCATCTTGGCCGTTTCCACCGCCACGCGGTCCAGACCGCTGATCTGGTACAGAGCAGCGATGCGGGCACGGCGGGTCTGTCCGGGATTGTGATAGTTGCAGATGGTTACTTCCTGATTGACGCGCATAGAGCCGCGCTCAATGCGGCCGATACCGATACGGCCCACGTAATCGTTGTAGTCGATGGAGGAAACCAGGAGCTGGAGCGGCTCGTCCACCTCGCCCTCGGGGCTGGGGATATACTCCAGGATCGTATCGAACAGAGGACGGAGATCCTCGCCCGGCTCATCCGGCGTCAGCGAAGCGGTGCCGGAGCGGCCGCAGCAGAACAGCATAGGAGAATCCAGCTGCTCGTCGGTGGCGTTCAGATCCATCAGAAGCTCCAGGGTTTCGTCAATAACCTCATTGATACGGGCGTCGGGGCGGTCCACCTTATTGACCACCACGATGATGCGATGGTTGAGCTCCATGGCGCGCTGCAGAACGAAGCGGGTCTGGGGCATGGGGCCCTCGGCTGCGTCCACCAAAAGGATTACGCCGTTGACCATCTTCAGAATACGCTCGACCTCGCCGCCGAAGTCTGCGTGTCCGGGGGTGTCTACGATGTTGATCTTCACACCGTTGTACTGCACCGCGGTATTTTTTGCGAGGATCGTGATGCCGCGTTCCTTCTCGATGGCACCCGAGTCCATAACACGCTCCACCACGGCCTGATTTTCATGGTACGCACCGCCCTGCTTCAGCATACCGTCCACCAGGGTAGTCTTACCGTGGTCAACGTGGGCGATGATCGCTATGTTGCGCAAATCTTCTCTTACCAAAATAATATCCCGATCTTTCCTTAATAATTAACTTATATAGTATATCACAAAAAAACACCGATGAAAACAGCATTTTCGCATTTTTCTGAATTTCGGCACTGTGCAACAAAAACCGCCTGTCGGAATGGGGGATTCTTCACAATTTTGTGGCACTTTCCGCCCAAAAATAAGGAAAAAACGCTCCTGCACATGGCAGAAGCGCTTTTTATGTTTCCCAAAACTTTTCCAAAATCCGGCTGAGGGAGTAGGCATCCCCCGTATACTGCATCCGACTCCAGTGGGACGGAAACAGCTTTCGTATGCCGGGGTCGGCGTACCGATCGTCGATCAGCACCACCACGCCCCGATCCTCCTCACTGCGGATCACTCGGCCCGCCGCCTGCAGGATCTTATTCATGGCCGGGTACAGATAGGCGTAATCCCGTCCGCTTTCCCTCGTCTTGTCGTAATATTCCGCGAGGATATTCAGCTGGCTGGACAAGCCCGGCAGGCCGATGCCCACGATGATGGAGCCAATCAGGCTTTCGCCCCGCAAATCAATGCCTTCCGAGAAGATTCCGCCCAGCACGCAGAAGGCCGTCAGGCTCTCTCCCCGTGCGGCGGAGGCGGCAAAGGCACGAAGGAACCGATCCCGCTCGCCGATACTCATACCCTGCTTCTGCATGATCACTTTGCTGCCCGGAGACAGCCGCAGATACTGGCGGCACACCGCATTCATGTATTTATAGGACGGGAAATAGACGATGTAATTTCCTGCCCGGCTTTCCGTCACGGCGGCGATCAATTCCGCCACGTCGGCGGACGTATCTTTTCGGCTTGTGAGACGGGTGCTGACGGAATCCACCGTGACCAGGCACAGATTGTCCCTCTCTTAGGGGGAGGGCAGTTCCAGCTTCACGGCGTTTTTGCATCCGCACACGTCGGCGTAATAGTCCATCGGGGACAAGGTGGCGGAGAACAAAGAGGTGCTGACCGCCCGCTTCATCGCCTCATCCAAAAGACGGGACGGATCCAGGCACATCAGCT
>JBGVJO010000236.1:0-5771 GCA_045129535.1 Eubacteriales bacterium | reverse complement strand
AGCATCTACAAAAAATAAAATAATATATTTATGTTTTTATCCTCTATGGAAAAATGCGTAACTCTTGTAACCTTTGTAACCGACAGAAAGGTGAAACGATGACTATTCTATCACAAGAGAAAATATGCACGCATAAGGGCTGTATAGTGTGGTTGCAAAGAATACAAGACTATTCACCGCCCGATTATGCTGAATGGTGCGTACAGTTTGCAGGAAACGGACATTATTTCCCTGAATACGATGAAGCCGTGAACTATATCCGCAAACGAAAATTTTTGAATAATAAACAAATTGAAATGTTAGCGAGGTGATAAAAAATGACCGATTATAATGCAATGTTGATTGATTTACTTAACGAGAAAATTCAGCGTTTGGAACATCAAAAGGACGAATATCGAAAGGAAGTCAATCGCCTGAAAAAGCAAATAAAAGAAATGAAGAAATCCGAAAGTGAGGGCGAATAAATGACCGATACTGACAAGATCGAAAAACGCAGAGCATATCAACGGCAGTATTATCAAAACTACCGCAAAGGCAAAAAAGCTCTTGATTATGTATGTAATCTTGAACAATCAAAAAAGGACAGAGCGGAAAAGCTGAAACGCCTGAAAGGTGTACAAACAGTTGCTTTTCTCTTGCTTGTTTCTGTCTGTTTGCTGTCCTTTGCGGGCTGTAATAATGAGCCAAATACACTATATCAAAGTGATAGCGTTCTAATCGTCCGAGAGGGCGTAATAACTACCGTATATGACCTTGAAGCAGAACAGGAATACACTTTCCGATCTGTCCGTGTAAAGCGTTCAGAGGGCGTTTCAGAGCCTCATACAGCCATTGAAACGGACACAATCAAAATAGAGATTATTCCGTCAGGCTTGCGAGTGTATGACAAAACCGCAGGTAAAATCTTTACATATCAGCGAAAAATCGCACAAAATAAGGGGTGATTTAATGGAATTGAAACCGAAAGACGAACACATCTTGACCGCTCTGTTATCGTGTGGAAGCATAGCGGAAGCCGAGAAAATTTCAGGCGTAAGCCGTACCACGATTTACAATAGGCTTGCTGATGAAACATTCAAGGCAGAATATGACCGCAGGCGTTCTCTTGTTTTGAATGAAGCCTGTACCACATTACAAGCAACATTGACAAAGGCGGTTGACACGATCAGGGGCATTATGGAAGATACGGACACCGCTCCACAGGTGAGATTAAACGCCTCTGCCCTGATATTGCAAAATTGCTTGAAGTACACCGAGCAGATAGACATTCTTTCAAGGATTGAAGAACTTGAAAAGAGTGTGAGTAATTGAGAGGTGATACACTATGTCAATGATTGATAGATTGATAAAACTTGATGATTTTTTGCAAGCCAATCCTGACGGCAGATATATGATTAAGGACAAACAAGGCACGCAAAAGATATTGAACGCCGAGCAACTTTTAGAACGCGCCACAAAAGGCGATATATCGTATTTATCCTATGGAAGCGGTAGTTTTATAGGACAAGTCGCAAAGGGACTTTGCAAGGACAAAGACGGTAATTACACCGCAAATATTTTTGAAGCTGGAGGCTATTAAAATGAATGAGAAAAGAATTTATTTGACCGATTATATCAACAGAATGAGAACCGCATACAGACAAGCACGTGCAGGCTTTGAGATTTACGCAAATGCTCTTGTCAAGGAACGTGAAAAGTGGAACAAGGAACAGCAGAGAGGGTGGAGAAATCCCAACGAAAGACAGGAAGCGTATATCAAGAATGAGCAAACGCAAAGGGACTTGAAAAACCGCCTTGATAGTGTGGTAAGAGAAGCAAAGGCAGAATTTGCCGAAATCCTCAACGAAGCAAACGGCGTATTTGACAGACATTATCGTGCTACGCCTGAACAGATTGATGAAAAGGGGCTTGCTCTGATTAACAGCGGAGCGTTAAGCAACAGGGATTTAATGGCACTTGCTGACGAATATCCCGAAAATTATACAATGCGTAAGCTGATAGGTGCAAAACTCATTGAAGTGGGCGAAAAGCAGGGATATAGAGAAATGGCAGACAAAGGCAGAACTATGCAATTTGTTCCCAATGCTCATAGTCAAGCCCTTGAAGCTGTGATCAAATGGGGAGAATATGCGTTAAGACCTGATGAAATTGAACTCTCTGCTGTGTTCGATAGGCAGTATATGGACAGAACAGACGAAATTATAGCAAAGGTAGAGGGCTATTCTATCCCCGATACAAGCAATGAGTAAAACGGTTAAAAATAGGCTGATCGAGGTTGAAAAGAAGATAGTACACGATGAGGCAATAGAAAAAGCACATCAAGAATTTTTGAACTATATTCAATACCTGATAGATCACCCACAGCCAAACAGAAATATACACGATTTTGAAAGTGAGGACTAAATGACAAGGGATATACTGAAACGTATTCAAGCGTTGGAAAATGACGAGGTTATCGAAATCGAAGATATTTCAATGTATGAGCGAGAAATTTTCGGAGAGGAAACAACAGCAGATGACGAACAGCATAATTCAAAGGTTGAAAAGGCTTGAACAATTTTCCCCCAATCGCCTTGTTATTCTCGCAGACTTTGACGGTGTGGAAAAGGAATGTTCCGTTGATGAACTTGAAGCAAATCCAAACGCTTGCTTTATCAGAGTAGTAAGCGGAAACAGCCTTGACGATGTGCAAAGGATATTGAACAGAATTGAGGTGATTGCACATGACGGATATAATTAAAAGACTTTCCGATCTTGAAAAAGAGCTGTACCGTGATGTGTGGGCAGATGTTACATACAAGGACGGCACACAAAAGCGTATCAAGATGTTAGATGTTTTGAGCCTGTACACAAACGGCGGTACACCGCCACAGATAGCAGATGTATCATTTATCGGTAATACATCTAATCAAGGGATATTGCCTGACCTTGTAAAATATCTGATTGAAACAAGCCGATAAAAAGCAAAAAAAGCGGTTGAGGTTTTTACGCCTTAACCGCTGATTTTTTATATTTTTTGAGCGTTCGGACATCAAACGGACATCAAAACAGAAACGCCGTTCTGCAAAATCTCGCAAAAACGGCGTTTTTTCTCTGTTTTTCTCTTGTTTTCTCGCTTTTTGATAATGTTGTAATTATCTCTTGGAGAACTGAGGAGCACGACGTGCGGCCTTGAGACCGTACTTCTTTCTCTCCTTCATTCTGGGGTCACGCATCAGGAAGCCGGCCTTCTTCAGAGGAGAACGGAAGGTCTCGTCTGCGAGAAGGAGTGCACGGGCAACACCGTGACGGATTGCACCTGCCTGGCCGGACATGCCGCCGCCGTTTACGTTGGCAACGATGTCAAACTTGCCCATAGTGCCGGTAACCTCAAACGGCTGGTTGATGATCAGCTTCAAGGTCTCCAGACCGAAGTACTGATCGATGTCCTTACCGTTGATGGTGATGGAACCGGAACCGGGATATACGCGTACACGCGCAACGGAGCTCTTTCTTCTGCCCGTACCGTAAAAATAGGGCTTAGCACTTGTATACATCTTTATACTCGTCCTTTCTTACTTTACTTCATACGGGGTGGGATTCTGAGCCTGCTGCTTGTGCTCGGAACCAGCGTATACTTTCAAACGGGTGATGGCCTTGTCGCCGATGGAGTTGTGGGGCAGCATACCCTTAACAGCGTACTGCATTGCCAGCTCGGGCTTGGTTGCCATCAAGGTCTTGTACTGAACCTTCTTCAGGCCACCGATGTAGCCGGAGTGATGGTAGTGATACTTGTTCTGCAGCTTGTTGCCGGTCAGAACAGCCTTATCTGCGTTGATGATGATAACGAATTCACCGCAGTCAACGTGGGGGGTGAACTCAGGACGGTGCTTGCCGCGCAGAATATTGGCAGCCGCGACCGCAGTCTTACCCAGCGGCTTGCCTGCCGCGTCGAGTACGTACCACTTGCGCTCAACGGTTTCTTTCTTTGCCATAAAAGTGGACATAGCGTTCCTCCGAAAATTGTATTGATATTTTTTCAGCATGCATGATTATAGCACTTTCGCCCCCCGGTGTCAATACCTTTTTTCGATTTTTTCAAACTTTTTTCATTTACACCATGCGTTTCTTTCATTTTCTTCGATTTTCTCGTTTTTTCATGCATTTTGCGCTCACGTGCGCCCTTGACTTTTTTTCTTACCCGTTGTACAATACTCATATCGGAATCTAAAATAAGGATATATTTATATATGGTAGATTTGCTTGCACTGCAGAAATATTTTATTCTCTCCCATCTCCATGAAGGAGACGTGGCGGTGGATTTCACGATGGGCAACGGCCACGACACCGCATTCCTCTCCAAAACCGTTGGCCCCACGGGCCGTGTGACTGCTTTTGATATTCAGCCCCAGGCACTGATCAGCACGGAGGCCACCCTCAAGGCGGAGGGATGCCCCGAGAATTACCGTCTGATCTGCGCGTCGCACCACCGTGCGCCGGAATTTATAAACGAGCCCATCAAGGCAGGCATGTTCAATCTGGGATATATGCCGGGCAGCGGCAACAAATCCCTGACCACCATGCGGGAGACCACCCTCCCCGCCGTGGAAAACGCGGTGGGAATGCTGGGGCGTGATGCCATCCTTCTGGTGGCGGTCTATCCCGGTCATCCCGAAGGAGCAGCGGAAGGAGAGGAGTTGACCAAGTACTTCTCTACCCTCTCCCGTTACAAGATGACGGTGGCCAAATTCAAGCTTCTGAACTCCCCCACGTCCCCCTTCTTTATGATCTGCGAAACGAAGTAAGGAGTATCCGTTATGAATAACCGTCCGCAGCCGCCCCGCCGTCCGCAAGCCGGAAATCCGCGTCCCGCGGCCCAACAGCAACCCAACGCTGCTCCCCGTCGCGTACAACGGGATGCCACCCAGGATTACGCCCGCCGCAAAGCGGCATATGAAAGACAGTTGGCGGAAAAACGCCGCCGCGAAGCGCAGCGGAAGCGCAAGGTCCGGATCTTCTGGGGACGCCTTCTCGTATTCTTCGTGATCCTGATTCTTCTGGCTGCCGTAGCCTGCGTGGGATTCGCTCTGTATTTCAATCACAGCGATCCGCCGCCGGAGCCCACCACCGTCCGCTACACCTACAACGGATCGGATTCCGTCACACTGGAAGAAGACAAGGCGTACCTGAATGGCATCCTCTACGTGGATTTCAGTGATCTGGCCGCCCGATTCGGCTTGGTTGCCGTAGGCGGTGCAGAGGAAATGCGCTTCGTTATCCCCACCGCATCGGCATCCGACACCACGGACAGCGACGGAACGGGCCTGGAGGAGGACGTAATCTTCCGTGAGAACAGCGATCTGGCCACCGTCAACGGCCAGGACGTACGTCTGGACGGCCCCGCCGTTCTCGACGGAGAGCATTATCTGATCCCCGCCGGATTTATCACGGAATATATGGAGGGAATCGCCCTTACCCGCATAGACAACGAGGTCGCCATCGCCCGCACCTACACGGAGGATACGGCCAACGAGATCGCCTTCACCCTGAAGCGGCCTGCCGCCGTAGAGCCTCTGCCTGAGGATACGGAAGTGGGCGAAATCGATCCCGACGCCGTGATCCCCTCCACCAACGTACCCGGTCCCACAGAGGAGGAATTGTCCGTTACCTTCCTCACCGATCTGTCGGCCTATGAGGAATATATGAATCCCGCCGACCGGGACGGATATCTGATCCTGGTAAACAACGACAACACCCTGGATGAGACCTATCTGCCCGGCGATCTGACGGAT
>JBGVJO010000235.1:0-2030 GCA_045129535.1 Eubacteriales bacterium | reverse complement strand
TATCCGCCTGAACTCAATGGAAATGCCCGATGCACTTGAGGAACCGATCACGGCTATCGTGGAGTCCGTTTGCTCTGTCATTGAGCGTACGCCGCCGGAGTTGATCGGTGACATTCTTCACAACGGTATTGTAATGACGGGCGGCGGTAGTTTGCTCTTCGGACTGGACCGACTGATTGCCAACGTAACGGGCGTGCGAACCCGCGTAGCCGATCATCCCGTATCCTGTGTGGCTATCGGTACCGGTAAGTATTTGGATTTCATTTCTGCTTTCCCGGACGACGGAATGAATCTCCCCCGCCATTTGCGCTAATCATAAAGACTGCCGTACGGTGTACGGCAGTCTTTGTATGTGGATTTATTGTTGATTATTTGTCCGTTGGACTTGCACTTGCGGGAAATTGGTGATATACTTGCCATAATCGCAGAAACACACTCAACTCACCAAGGAGGGGTTTCCAATGAGAGAACTGTACCAAAACAATGAGCTGTCGTATGAAAAAAATGCGTACGCGGAAAGAAACGTCTTTCTCACAGAAAAATGGGACAGCGCTTCAATACCCAAATATGAAGATGTAGCACAGAAACTGCCCATGCCTATTTTTGATGGGCACAGTGATTACATTGCTTGCTACGATTATGCCTGGAAGACTGCCTTTGGCAATTTGTTTCAGCCTACGGAAGAGTCGGGTTTTATTTCGAATTTTATTGATACTGCCTTCAACGGATGCCTCTTTATGTGGGATTCATGCTTCATACTTATGTTCGCAAAATATGCTGCCCGCCTATTTCCTTTCCAGAATACGTTGGATAATTTCTATGCAAAGCAGCACAGGGACGGTTTTATTTGCCGAGAAATCCGTGAAAGCAACGGAAGAGACCGCTTTGCCAGACACGACCCGGCAAGTACAGGCCCGAACGTGATGCCTTGGTGCGAAATGAACTATTTTGAGACATTTGGGGACAAGGATCGCCTTGCCAAAATTTACGATCCGCTTCGTGCATATCACATCTGGATGCGTAAGAACCGCACATGGCGCGATGGGAGTTATTATTCCAGCGGCTGGGGATGTGGCATGGATAATTGCCCTCGGCTTGCTCCTGAATACAACCAGCGCTATTCTCATGGTCATATGGTATGGATCGATGCATGCTGTCAGCAAATTCTCAGCGCAAACATATTGATCAAAATGAACCGCATTCTCGGCGAAAAGGATGATGTTTCCGATCTGATAGAAGAACGTGATCGTCTCATCCTACTGGTCAACGAAAAAATGTGGGATTCGGAAACCGGATTTTATTTCGATTTGCGCCGGGATAATTCCTTTAACGGAGTAAAGCACATAGGGGCCTATTGGGCCTTGCTGGCCGGTATTGTTCCACAGGAACGTGCGAATCGGTTTGTTGCCCATTTGTGTGACCCGAAGGAGTTTAACCGCCCGAACACTATCCCTGCTTTGTCAGCGGATCATCCTGAATACCACCCTAAGGATGGCGGATATTGGCGCGGCGGCGTATGGTCGCCCACGAATTATATGACGCTTTGCGGATTGTCAGGTTACGGTTGTGATGATCTGGCCTATACCATAGCTGATCGATATGTGAAAAATGTGGTCAACAACTTCTCGAGAACCGGCACTCTTTGGGAAAATTATGCTCCTGAATCGGATGAAAAGGGTAACCCAGCACGGCCGGATTTCGTTGGTTGGACAGGACTTGCTCCCATATCCATTTTCTTTGAGTATGTGCTTGGTATTCGTGCGGATGTACCCGCCAATACAGTGTATTGGAACGTAAACAAGACAGAGCGTCACGGGATATTTCAATATCCTTTTGGAACGGATATCACGATGGATCTTGTGTGTGAGGCAAGAGAATCTGCTGATGAAGAGCCTATGATCACCGCAACATCCAATAAACCTGTGACAATACTTGTCCGTTGGAATGGCAAGGAGAAAACGATTCATTCTTGCAAATCCGATACCCAGGGTGTATAATTATATTACCAAACATTTCATTTACTGCTGATT
>JBGVJO010000234.1:0-5639 GCA_045129535.1 Eubacteriales bacterium | reverse complement strand
CTGGGTCAGGTTTATCTGAATGGCGGCACCTACGGCGACACCCGTATTATTTCCGAGGAGTGGGTAAAGCTCACCCTCGAAAACGGATACGAGCTGAACAAGATGAAGGAAAACAGCTACGGCAAGGGCGGTATGAATGGCCAGCAGCTGTGGGTATTCCCGGAAAAGAATCACGTCATCGCATGGCACGGACACCACCGTCACAATGCGGATCTACACCAGTGGGTTCTTGACTATAAGGGTTGATAGCGGATATGAAAAAGAATCAACTCTCCGGCGTTATTTTCGTCTTTCTCTCCGCCGTCATTTTCGGCTTCACACCGGTATTGGCCGCCATCTCTTATCAGGGCGGCAACAACGGCATCAACATGGCCTTTCTGCGGGCATTTCTGCCGCTCCCGGTACTCTTGCTTCTTTGGTTCTTTACCGCCCGCAAATCCGTTCCTACCCGCCGTCAGGTGGGCACCGGCGTGATTCTGGGCGGACTGCTCTTCGGATGCACCCTGCTTCTGTATTCGTCCTATGCCTACATCTCCCCCGGTATTGCGACCACGCTTCATTTTATGTACCCCTTGTACGTGGTACTCTTCAACACCGTCTTCCGCCGCCAAAAGCCCGGCCTGATCCGCATCGTTGGTATGCTCCTGGGTATGATCGGCGCCGTGATGCTGGTGGATCTGGGCGGCGGCAGCAGCGATCCTGTGGGCCTGTTTCTGGCGTTTCTGTCCGGCATTTTCTACGCAGCCTACATTCTCGTGCTGCAAAAGGAATCCGCCTCTCCTATGCCGCTGTATCAGCTGATGACGATCGTATCGATCTCCGGTGCGGCACTGTGTGCCGTGGTGGGACTCTCGATGGGCAAGCTGACACTGGCGCTGAGTGCCCCCGCTTGGGGATACGCAGTAAGCGTGGCCATGCTCACCGCCATCGTGGGATGCGTGCTCTTTCAGGCAGGCGTTCGCCGTGTGGGCGATGCCAATGCGGCCATCTTTTCCCTGCTGGAGCCGCTGACCAGCATCGTCTTCGGTGTGATCCTGCTCCACGACGCCTTCTCCCTCCAGAAGGGACTCGGATGCGGGCTGATCCTGCTGGGTCTGCTCTGCACATCCTGTGCGGATTTGGTCAAGAAGAAATGAGTCCCGCCTCAGTTTTGTTGTCAGATCTATGAAAACGTGTTCGACAAATTCGAATGTGACAGGGTGATAAAATGAAAAAACTGATAAATACCCCTACGCTTTTCTATATAGCCGCAGTTTTGTTCGACATAGCAGCAATCATAAGTTTTGTTGGCGAAAGCCAAAATACCATGGGTGTTGTATGGTTATGTTTGGGCTCAACGTTTCTTTGCCTCGGTACCTCTTGTTCAAGAAAAAGCAGAGAGCAGGAAGAAAAGCAAAACGACGAGAACCCGGAAGAAAAATAAACTCCAATCTACCGTTTTGTGAAACACGCAAAAAACAAGGGCTGTTGCCGATGGCAACAGCCCTTTTTGTTTTATTCTCCGTCGTAGATTTTTACGGAACGGTTATTTGCCGGTGTATACGGAAGGATCAGCGTGTAGACGGAATCGCCTGCCACGTAACATTCCTCCGCCAGATCCAGAGCTCTCTTGTTGAACTCCCAATCCTTAATGCGATACAGATTCCGTCGGCCGTAGAACTGATTCACTCCGCCGGGGAACAGCACCACGACGGCATCAATATAGCTATACGCCTCCGCCACGCCGTTATAGCCGTGGTGGGCGATCTGCACCATATCGCTTTCCAGATAATCACCGTAGGTATCGATCAGATAATGGAGAGATCGATCGGAGGCATCTCCCAACACCATAACGGAATTGTCCCGGGCCGTTACGCGGAACACAAGAGAGGAGGTGTTCATCGTGTCCAATTTCTCAGGCTCCATATCCGCATAGGTAAAGAGCATCTCGAACTCCATACCGGCAAACTTGAACACCTGGCCGGAGTGGGCCTTGATAATATTGGCGTTGCGATAGCCTCGCATGGCAGTACGGGTAGTTTTGGCCGTTCCGAAGGAGCCGATGGTATTGTGCTGCGCATCGGAGGCAAAATGGTGAATAAAGTTTTCCACCACGATGCGGCGTGTGATGGAGGTGTTTGTAAGTTCCTCAAAAGCACCGCTATGGTCACTGTGGGGATGGGTGAAAATCCATGCCGCGATGGTGATCTTTCCCTCGTTCACGTGGAGGGAGCGAAGTGTTTTATACAGCTTATTTACGGAAAACTGAGAATATCCGCCGTCCACGATCACGAAACGGCCGTCCTCCAGACGGAACACAAGGCACAGAGCGTTGTAGATCCATCCGGTGCTCACCTCTACCTCCTGTCCCACCAAAGAAACGGTAGGCTCGCAGACCTTCTCATACTCCTGATCGGTAAAGACCGTCATATCGTAAGCCTTGTCGGCTGCAATCCGGGCCTCGTCCGTTGACGAATTGAAGGAAATATGGAGGATGGTTTCCTCGTTGCAGTAGGTGGCATAGGTCATATACTTGCCCGCCGTGCGGTACGAAAACTCGGTAAATCCCTGCTGTGTTAAGCTGTTAAGATATTCCGAAAAAGCTTTCTTCGTGGTGGACGGCACGTAGAGCATATAGCTCTTATCCGCCAGATCGATGAATTGCACTTTGTTTTTTGTGCTTCCGTAATGGGGGATCGCGCCAAAGCCTTTGGCAACCACGCCGTCAACGGAATAATCGGCGGCAATCGTGAGCGTATTCTTCTTGCCCTGCTTTTTCACGAAAGCGGCAAACTTTTCGCAAGCCTTGGTGATGGATTCGTCATCCCAGGCGGCGATAACGATCTTGCCGTTGATCACACGGATAGCGTACTCACCGTAGGGCGTGGATGCCATCAGCGTTTTGCTTTCCTCACGGTCCGTTTCGCCTACGAGAATCTCGGTGGCGCTGCTTGCCCTACCGTCGTTCCGTACTTCAAGATTCACGCCCGTCGCACTCTTGATGGCGTTTCGCGCCGTCTTCGCCGCACTACTTACCTCGGACGGTCCGTTTTTCGGCGTAATAAACACAAAGGAGGAGGCGCCGTCGGCAACAACGGACAAATC
The DNA here is from genome assembly GCA_045129535.1 of Eubacteriales bacterium. Lineage (GTDB taxonomy): Bacteria > Bacillota > Clostridia > Oscillospirales > CAG-272 > SIG701. Next base: position 2,555 of record JBGVJO010000234.1, on the reverse strand, counting down.
CTCGCCCACCGTCGTTTCCGAGGCAGCGGAGGCCCCAGCCGACGTGGCCGCAAAAGTGATGCTTTGTGCCAAAAACGCTGCAGCTATCACGGCAATCAGGCATAAAATAATTCGGCGTTGTTTCTTCATGACAAACCTTCTCCCGGGCACTTCAAATGTATAGATACATTGTAGTAAATTTCCTGTCCCCTGTCAAGGTCCAAACACAAAAAGCCACCCTCTCGGGTGGCTTTCAAAATCAGTTTTCGCCGTCGTAGATTTTGACGGGACTGTTACTCTCGGGTTGGTAGGGCATGGTCAGCGTATAGATGGAATCGCCCGCTACGTAGCACTCGTCTGCCAACTCCAAGGCTCTCTTATTGAACTCCCAATCCATAAGACGGTAGTAATCCTGTCGACCGTAGAACTGATCCACTCCACCCGGCCAAAGAATTACGTCCGCATCAATCCGATTGTACGCCTCCGCCACGCCGTTATAGCCGTGGTGAGCGATCTGCACCATATCACTTTTCAAATAATCCCCGTAGGTGCTGATCAAGTAACGGAGGGAGCGGTTGGAAGCGTCACCCGGCACCATCACGGAATTATCCTGTGCCGTCACACGGAACACAAGAGAGGTGGTGTTCATCTCATCCAATTTCTCCGGTTCCATATCCGCGTAGGTGAACAGCATTTCGATCTCCACTCCACCTGCCTTGATCACCTGACCGGTATGGGCTTTGATGATATTGGCGCCCGGATACTCCAGCATGGCTGTGCGCGTTTTAGGGCCCGATCCGGATCCGTCGATTGCATTGTGCTGTGCATCGGAAACGAAATGATGAACAAAGTTTTCCACCACGATGCCGTTCTTATAAGAGGTGTTGGTAAGAGAAGTAAATCCGCCGGTGTGGTCGCTGTGGGCATGGGTGAAAATCCACGCGGCTACGGTGATCTTGCCCTCATTCACGTGAAGAGAACGGAAGGTCTTATTCAGCTGTCCTACGGAAAACGCAGAATATCCGCTGTCCACGACAATAAACCGGCCATCCTCCAAACGGAACACCAGACACAGGGCGTTGTTGACCCAGCTATCCCCCACCTTCACTTCCTGGCCAACCAGGGTAACTGTGGGCTCGCAGACCTTCTCGTACTCCTGCTCGGTGAACAGCGTGAGATCGTAGGCGTCCTCAATAGCAATGCGGGCATCTTTTTTGGAAGCAGTATAGGAGGCGTTGATTACCTTTGTATCGCTTACGTAGGTAGCGTACAAATTATCCCCCATCTGTCGGGCAGAAAACCGGGTATATCCGGCATTCTCCAGCACTTCGAAATAGGCTTGGAATTCCGCTTCGTCGGTATCGTCCGCATAAAGCAGATAGCACTCGTCGGCCAGATCGACGAACTGAACGGATTCGTCCTCTGCACCGTAACGGGGCAGCTGGAGCAATGCTTCGAATCCGGTATCCTGTGCGGTATAGGTGTGAGGCAATTTAAGCTGCCCTGCCCCGCTCAGCTGCTGCATCTGCTCCACAAACACGCGGCAGGCCTCGGCAAGAGACACGTCATCCCAAGCGGCGATGACGATTTTCTCCCCTACTATGCGAATCGCATATTCGCCGTATTTCAGATCTCCCATCACCTGAAGGCTTTCCTCCCGACTGGTCAAACCGACGAGGATCTCCTTGGCAAGAGGCGCTTCCCCTTTTGCCACGTAGTCGTCTGTCCACTGGGGCTTCACGCCGGTTACGTCTTCGATAGCAGCCACCACGCTGCGGGCAGCGGCAGACTGAGCATCGGATGCATCCTCACGAACGATGACGGTGTATGCCGCCGCCCCATCGGATACGATAGCGAGCTCCTTCGGAGCGGGCACATCCGTTACGGACGGATTCGTATCACTCCCCGGATCGGGTGTGCCGGTACATCCCTGGACAAGAACAGCAGAAACGATCAGCAAAATGCACGCAAGCAATTTCAAGTATGTTCTCACAACTACGTCTCCTTACACGTTATAGGGCGCAATGAGCAATCACTTAATGATCTTCGCGTTATCCGTCTCCTCGGGCGTATAGGGCATCGTCAGCGTGTATACGGCTTCGCCGGCCACGTACACCTCATCAGCCAGAGAAATAGCGTGTGCATTGGACTCACGGTATCTCAGATCCTCCGGCTCCAGACCGCCGTCAAATCCGCCAACACCGCCGGGCCACAGAACTACGTCTGCCAAAACCTTATCATACAGGGCAACGGTTCCGCCCGCATAGCCGTGGTGGGACAGCTGAACCATATCCGATTTGAGGTAATTGCCGTAATGCTTCACAAGGAAGCTGCTGGTGATATAGCTGGCATCGCCCAGCACCATAACGGAATTGTCCTGTGCCGTTACGCGGAACACCACGGAGGTGGTGTTATGATCCTGCAAGGTATAGGGCTCCAGCTCACCGGAGGTGCAAAGAATCTCGATCTCGGCACCGCCCACCTTCAACACCTGTCCTGCGTGGGCCTTGATGACGTTGGCATCCTTATAGGCACGCATCAACGGACGGGTTTCGGCCGCGCGGCCTGCGTCGTTA
>JBGVJO010000233.1:0-1085 GCA_045129535.1 Eubacteriales bacterium | reverse complement strand
AAGCCTTCCTGATAGCCAAGCTCCTTGTACCAGCGCCGAAGAAGCCGAAGGCAGATGGAATGAAACGTACCAGCCCAAATATCGGATGCCTCTGAGCTTCCTTCCCCAAATGCGGACGCCAGACGGCTCTTGATTTCATTGGCCGCTTTGTTTGTAAAGGTAATGGCCAAGACGGACCAGGCCTTTGGTGCGCGGGATGCGAATCTGGTGAGAAACGTCCCCAATTCCTCCCTGGGCAAATCCTTCGCCCGACGCATTTCCTGTAGTACAAAATCATCCACGTCACCCGGCACGTAGGTATCTTCCGCTCCGTTGCCGTAGCGGATCATATGTACGATGCGGTTAACGAGTACCGTTGTTTTGCCGCTGCCGGCACCCGCAAGTATCAGAAGAGGACCGTTTACGGCATAAACGGCCTGTTTTTGCATATCATTCAGAAAACTGTAGTATTGATCAAATAATTCTCGCTTCAGGCGCAGATACTCTGCGCCGAGCATTTTTTCATCACTCATAGATTCACCGTACCATTTTTTATTCAATATGTAAGTATACCACAAAGAAAAGCAAATTACAAGAAGCTGTCGCATTTCAAAGAAAATCCGTATCCACTTGACCGACGTGAAAAAATACTGTATAATGTGATATATTGGAGTTAGAATGCCCGGGAGGTGACGGAATGGTAAAGATTATCGGCGTGGAAAAAGGATCCGCAGCCGAGCGCGTCGGCATCCGATGCGGAGATTATCTGATCTCGATAAACGACCGAGAAGTGCGTGACGTGCTGGATTACCGTTTTTTTCTTGCTGAAAAAACGGTCGTACTGAAGATCCACCGCGAAGCGGATCTGTTCGACGTAACGATCCGCAAGGGAACGTATTCCGATATCGGTCTGGAATTCGAGACACCCCTTATGGATAAAAAGCACTCCTGTGAAAACAAGTGCATTTTCTGTTTTATCGATCAGATGCCGCCGGGGATGCGTGATACATTATATTTTAAGGATGATGATTCCAGACTGTCCTTTTTGCAGGGCAACTATGTGACGCTGACCAACATGAAAGATCATGATATCCAGCGTATTATTA
>JBGVJO010000232.1:0-1836 GCA_045129535.1 Eubacteriales bacterium | reverse complement strand
AACAGCCTCACCGGCAACGGCGGCTACGGGAGCAGCCACGGGAGCGGGGGCGGCAACAGGAGCGGGAGCAGCCACGGGAGCAGGAGCGGCGACAGGAGCAGCTACGGGAGCGGGAGCAGCGGCTACGGCAGTACCGCCGATGGTGATCAGCACATCGGGTTCGCCATTATCCGGCATGACCACTGCGACTGCAAAGGAAAAAACCGTAATGAGAATCGGCACAAACACCCAGATCAGTGCCACGCTTCCCAAACTGTACGCAAGGATGCACAAAAGATACTGCTTGGCTTTGCCGCCCCTCTTTCCCTGCTCCATTTCCGTCTTGTAGGCACAGCTTTTCCAACGGTCCACCGCCGACGTGCGTGCAAACAGATCCGCAAACAGCAAAAACGGAATGAGGACAACAAACAAAATCAGTTTTTCTGCAAAGGTGGGCGTACCGTCGGTGAACTGCAGCACAAGGCACCGATTGAAGGTTTCCAATGGAAGAATCCAATACAGTGCTGCAAAAGCGGCCGCTTCGATCCAGAACCGCTTTTGCCCCATAAAGAAGGCGGCCTTATCCCCAAAGGTGCGGAATTTGCAACTATCGGCCATATAGGCATCCCGCAGAGATACGTCGTACACCACCTCGGTACGCACAAGAGAATACAGAAGCGGAAACATCAGAAGTATCCCCATCACCACGGCAAAATCGATGTAGATCATGCCCTGCTTCATCATATCCTGCCCCTCAAAGGAAGTCAGACGGGCGGGGATGTTGCCAAGAATCACAAACAGTACGGACACCAAAGCAAAACTGCCCACGGCGCGAAGTATGCCAAGCACGCGATTTTTCATACAGTCGTCTCCCGCTATAATAGATTTGGGGCAGTGCCCCGCGAATGAGGGAGTTCTCCTATATTGTACCATACAGGAGATGGCCGCACAAGTATTTTGGGCAAGGATATGTAACAAAAAAGGGATCACAGACGAGATCCCTTTTTTTGCTTATTTCTACCGGATAGGTTCATCGTCCACCGCCAAGAAGGACACGATGAACGAAATCTCTCCTCTCAACTCCTCAGGAAGTAACTCGCTAAACTCTTTGTTGTATTTTTCCTTGAATTGTTCATTCCAGTTATCTTCAAACAATTTTGCCGGAGTGCCTTCGTATCCCCACGGTTCTTCACTGTGGTAAACTGCGTTAATTATACCAAATACCCCAAATTCACGTTCAGGGCCAATAAGGCGGTTTTCCACCCCGGCATCGATTACGAATATTTCACCGGTCTTATCAAACACAACAAAACTTGCTGAGAAATACAACTGCTGATCATTGGTGTTCAACAAACTATAGTCGGCATATACGATAGGATACCAATCATCAAATACTTCGTAATTTCCTTCCGGAGATTTCCACCTTTTGTTTTTTGAAACACTAAGCTGCAATGCATCCTCTCCGGTTACCTGGGACAAGTAGGCGGAATAGGCCGTCTCCGCGCTTTCCATTTTTGCGATCTCACACCGGAACCGGGCAAAGGGCTTCACCGTCCGGAAAACAAAATAGTTTTCCCAATTAGCACCGAAGCCTTCAAAATACTTTTCCTGATGATCGGTTTCCACGTTGTTTTCATCGTAAAAATCAACGATCACCTGGACATCGTAATCCATATCCGTGAGATTCTTTACGTGGAGGATCAATACCTCATCTTCCTGATATACGTATTTCTTGCCCTCCAACTCAAATCCTTCACCATAATACTCATCTTCCGTGGGAAATGGTTCTGCAGCGGTGGTCTCAGGCTCTTCTGTGGATTCCAATGTATTTTCCGCACTCGGCTCCGTATCCCCGGG
>JBGVJO010000231.1:0-3817 GCA_045129535.1 Eubacteriales bacterium | reverse complement strand
AGTATACGGATTACATCGGCCTGCTTCTTTCCTCCGTCACCACGGTAATCAACGCGATCAGCTACATCCTTATCGCATTCGTGGCCATTTCCCTGGTGGTATCCTCCATTATGATCGGTATTATCACCTATATTTCCGTATTGGAGAGAACGAAGGAGATCGGCATTCTCCGCTCCATCGGCGCCTCCAAGCGGGACGTATCCCGCGTGTTCAACGCGGAAACGCTGACGGTAGGCTTTGTGGCCGGCGGCCTCGGCATCTTTGTGACCGTGGTGCTGGATCTGGTTGCCAGCGTGATTCTGGAAGCCATTACCGGTATTGGCGGCCTGGCCGCACTGCCCTGGCAAGGTGCGATTATCCTGATCCTCATCAGTATGGTTTTGACGTTTATTGCGGGTCTCATTCCCGCCGGCCTCGCTGCAAAGAAGGATCCTGTGGTTGCTCTCCGCTCCGAATAAAAAAGAATGCCCCGTCCACTCGGACGGGGCATTGCTATTTTTGAGAATCAGAGGGCAGTCTCGTCTACCAGGGTATACAGAGCGGCGATGTCTTTCTTCTTCTGCTCGATCTCCGCCTTCATATCGTTGATCTCAGCTTCGGAGAACTTCTCCAGCATACCTTCCTTCAAGGTGCCCTTGTACATACGGTCCAGGCACTGGGAGTAGAGGATGTCGTAGGTAACGATCTTGCTGTTTTTCTGGCAGAGAATCAGGTTGCTCTTGCCGTCAAGAAGCTGCTCTACGGCGTGAACGCCCATCCGGGTAGCCAGGGTGCGGTCTGCCAAAGTGGGGCTGCCGCCGCGTACTACGTGAGCCAGGCGGGCAAATTTGGTTTCCACTCCGGTCTCGGCTTCGATGCGCTTGGCAAATCCTTCAGCAAACTTCTCAACGCCTTCGGAAACGATAACCAGGAAGTGGCGCTTGCCGTCTGCGCGCAGCGCACGGATCTTCTCAATGCAAGCATCTGCGTCGAAGGGAACCTCGGGGATAACCACAGCAACGGCACCCAAAGCGATGGCGGTGTTCAGAGCGATGTCACCGGCGCCGCGTCCCATAACCTCCACCACGTTGCAGCGTGCATGGGACTCGCAGGTGTCGTGAAGACGGTCGCACATTTCCAGAACGGTGTTCATAGCGGTATCAAAACCGATGGTGTTTTCCGTTGCGGTAATATCGTTATCAATGGTGCCGGGAATACCGATGGTGGGAATGCCGTGAACGGACAGATCCGTTGCACCGCGGAAGGTGCCGTCGCCGCCGATGGCAACGATGCCGTCGATGCCGTGCTTTTTGCAGTTCTCGATGGCCTTCTGCATGCCCTCTTCGGTCTTGAATTCCAGGCAGCGGTCGGAGTACAGGAAGGTGCCTCCGCGAGAAATAATGTTGGATACGTTGCGAGCCTTGAGCTCGATCATATCGTCGTGGATCAGACCGCGGTAGCCGCCGTAGATACCCACAACCTCAACGCCGCGAGCCAGAGCCGCGCGGGTTACGGCACGGACAGCCGCATTCATACCGGGTGCGTCACCGCCGGAAGTAAGAACGCCGATTTTTCTGAATTTGTTTCCCATAATTCTATTGTGCTCCATTGGTTTGTATAATTTTACCTAATGCCCATATTTTAATACAAAATTACCGTAAAATCAAGTATAGCGGGCGAAAATCATTGTTTTTAGACAAAAAACCTCACGAAAGCGGATGGTTTTCGGTGCGATATACCAGTTCGTTATTGGGCAGAATGTGTATATTCCGTATTTCCGCTCCGCCCGCCCTTGCAATTTGCCATCGGGTGTGATATACTATATTTTGTAAAAAATTGCTTATGAGAGGCACGTCATATATGGAATACATCTTTTCCGATGCGCTGGCATCGCTGAAACCGTCGGCGATCCGTGAAATTTTCAAAAGCTTGAGCGATCCGTCTATCATCAGTTTTGCCGCAGGCAATCCTTCCCCCTTGTCCTTCCCCTCGAAGGATTTGGGCGAGATCGCCGCCGATATTTTCGAGAATCACGCTACGGCTGCTTTGCAGTACAGCATCACCGAAGGCTATCCGGCGCTGCGTACCGCCGTGGCGGATCGGCTCTCCCGCATCTTCGGCATCGGACGGGCGTTTGATACGACTATCATTACCTCCGGCGGGCAGCAGGGCCTGGAGCTTACCTGCCGTGCCCTTTGCAATCCCGGTGACGTGGTTTTGTGTGAGAATCCCAGCTTCATCGGTGCTCTCAACGCGTTCCGCGCCGTGGGGGCCAAGACTGTGGGCATTCCGCTCCACGAGGACGGTATTGATCCCGCCGATCTGGAAAAGGCTTTGGCGGAATATCCCAATACGAAGATGATCTATCTGATCCCTACCTTCCAGAATCCCGCCGGTATTACGACTTCTGCGGAAAAGCGCCGTGCTATCTATGAGATCGCCCGCCGTCATTCCGTTGTGATCCTGGAGGACAATCCCTACGGCGAGCTTCGCTTTGCCGGCACGGACGTGCCCACCATCAAATCCATGGACGAGGACGGCATCGTCGTATATTGTTCCTCTTTCTCGAAAATTCTATCCGCCGGTATGCGTGTGGGATTTGTGTGCGCGCCTGACAAATTGGTGCAGAAGATGGTGGTCGCCAAGCAGTGCGAAGACGTGCATACCAATATTTTATTCCAGATGCTGTGCCACCGCTACATGACCGAAAAGGATATGGACGGCCATATCGCCGGCATCCGTGCGTTGTATCGGGATAAATGCAATCTGATGCTGGACTGCCTGGATGCACATATGCCGAAGGAAATCCACTATACCCGTCCCGAGGGCGGTTTGTTTATCTGGTGCACCTTGCCCGATTCCATTTTGATGAATGATTTTGTCAAGCGTGCCATCGAGCGGAAAGTGGCGGTGGTTCCCGGTACCGCGTTCAACTGCGATACGGAGGCACCCTCCCAGTCCTTCCGTTTGAATTACTCCACTCCCTCCGACGAGGATATTCGACGTGGTATTGAGATTCTCGGCAATCTTGCCAAGGAAATGCTGGGCTGATCCCGGCGAAAATCGATTGTAAAGGAAAGGATCCCTTATGTTTATCGATAAAATTGAGATATTTGTAAAAGCCGGTGCCGGCGGTAACGGATGTGTGTCCTTCCGTCGGGAGAAATACGTGGCCAAAGGCGGTCCCGACGGGGGCGACGGCGGTAACGGCGGCAACGTGATTTTTCGGGTGGATGAGGGTGCCAACACCCTCCTTGCCTTCCGCTATAAGCGGAAATTCATCGCCGAAAACGGCGGCGACGGAAGCGGTGCCAAATGCCACGGCAAAAACGGCGAGAGCGTGATCATTCCCGTGCCCCGCGGCACCCTGATCCGCGATGCGGAATCGGGAAAGATTCTGCACGATATGTCCGACGGGGAAGATTTCGTTCTGTGCCGCGGCGGCCGCGGCGGATGGGGCAATAAGCATTACGCTACCCCTACAAGACAGATCCCCCGCTTTGCCAAGGCGGGCTTGCCCGGTGACGAGCGCAATGTTCTGCTGGAGTTGAAAATGATCGCGGACGTGGGCGTGGCAGGCCTGCCGTCGGCGGGTAAATCCTCTCTCCTTGCCGCCGTGTCGGCGGCGCGTCCCAAGATCGCGGAGTATCACTTTACCACCCTGGAGCCCAATCTGGGCGTGGTGTCCGTGGGCGAGGGCAAGGGCTTTGTGATGGCGGATATCCCCGGTCTGATCGAGGGTGCCTCCGAGGGCGCCGGTCTGGGACACGACTTTTTGCGCCATATCGAGCGGTGCCGGCTGATCGTGCAGGTCATCGACATCTCCGGTGTGGAGGGA
>JBGVJO010000230.1:0-3640 GCA_045129535.1 Eubacteriales bacterium | reverse complement strand
TTGCACGTCCGCAAACGTGCGGTTTTCATTTTACGAAACGGGCGGGGAAACCCCGCCCCTACGGATGAAAAGGAAATTTATGTTATCCCTGTAGGGGCGGGACTTCGGCGCAGCCGAACGTCGCCCATAGCCTTCCCCAGCGGGGGAAGGTGGTATCCGCAAGGATACCGGATGAGGTGTTTCGTTCGGTTTTGGTTTACAAGGCGGGAGGAGCAAGCCCCTCCCCTACCAGGGTAGGCGGGGTTTGACGTGACCCTGTAGGGGCGTGCATTGCACGTCCGCAAACGTACGGTTTTGATTTTACGATACGGGCGGGGAAACCCCGCCCCTACGGATGAAAAGGAAATATATGTTATCCCTGTAGGGGCGTCGCCTATGCCATCTCCCCTCAATTTATGCATCTCCGCCCAATCTTTCGCACACGAAATTCTCCCTTTTCCCGTCATCCCCCGTCGGGTATCGCACGGGAAACGCCCCCGCCCGCAAACACTCACGCCTACCTGCCATCCCCGGTCATTCCCCGTCAAAATAGTGCCCCCATCCTTTTCGTTTTTTTGCACCCGGGCCGATGTACAATGATGCCACAAACAAAACACAGGAAGGCATCAAAATGAACTCCCAAAACAGAAACAAGAAAATCTCCCTCCCCGCCCGCCTCCGCGCGGCGGCTATGGCGCAGGATCTGCCCTATGCCCGCATACTCCGTCTGCTTGCCGTGTTCCTCGGCGCGGCAATCATGGCAGGGGCATCCCTGTTTGGTATTGCCCGCCCCTTCGGGTTATCCTTTATTGCCGCCCAGGACGGCATCGGAATGATTCTATCCGCTACCCTGGGATGTGTGATCGGCTCCGTCGGACAGGGGGATTTCCTCGCCTTATCGATTGCATCCGTTCTTCTCTGCGGGGCACGGATCTTCCTCGGTGCGCTATTCACCCCCGCTGAGCTGCCCGCCAAAAAATTCCCCGGGGGAGCGAAATCGCCGCCGGGGGAGATGATGACGCAGACACGCCCTCCCGAGGGGGAATCCGCCCCATCCCCGCCGGGGATTTTTCAAAAAATCCGCTTCGGCGGTGCCACGGAGAGCATCTGGCTTCGGGCGGCCTTCTCCGCCACCGCCGCCATGATCACCGGGGCTATCCGTATGGTGGGCGGGGCCTCCTACTCCACCGGGGAATTGCTCTCCGTATTTTTTCTCGCACTGGTGGTGCCCCTGTCCACACTGGCTTTCTGCACCCTGACGGTAAGGCAATTGCGGGTCACGTCCGCCCGGGATGCGGGTACGCTCACTCTTCTCTTTGCCATCACCCGCGCCATGCGGGACGTGAGTGGGTTATCCTTCAACGCCGGGGTGATCTGCGCCTTTGCCCTATCTCTGATTGCCGCCCGGGGACTGGGGGATAAGGCCCATCTCCACACCGATTCCCGTCGGATCACCTACGCCGCCGTCTGCGGTCTGGTCTGCGGCCTGGCCATCGATCCGGGCGGAGCCCCCACCTACGCCGCCTCGGCCCTCATCGCTGCCGTGATTTTCCCCTTATCGGCGGCGGGAGCCGTATGCGGCGGTTGGCTCACCGCCGTGGCCATCTCCTTTGCGGGAGGCGGGCTGGCTGCCTTCGCATCCGTTATGCCCGAATTGACGGTGACGGGCGCGGCTTTGATTCCCCTTTTTCATTTTCGGGTGATTCCCGATGCTCTGCCCCTGCCCCGACCGGTGATCACCCCATCTAAATCCAAGGCAGAGGCGGTGGAGCAGGCGGTGATGGCCACGGCACGGGCCGATGCGGGACTTGCGAAAATGAATGCCCTATCCGACGCGCTTGAAAAGATTTCCGGAATCTTCTCGGCCGTGTCGGTGAAGATGCGCCGCCCCGCTTTGTCGGATTTGAAGCTTCTGTGCGAGAGTGCTCTGGACCGACAGTGCGAGGGGTGTGAAAACTACGCCCTTTGCCGGGAGAGGGAATACGCCGCCACCACGGACACCCTGTGCCGCATGACGGCGGAGTTACACAAGAACGGACGGGTGTCGGCGGCGGTGATCCCGCCCCACCTGGCATCCCGATGCCATAAGATGAACGATATCCTGGACGAGGTGAACGAGGGATGTGCCAAATACGCCCGCGTGGCTGTCACAGCCGATAAAAGCGACGTGTTCGCCGATGATTTTCAGGCGTTTTCCTCCCTCATCTCCCAGATTGCCCGGGATACGGAGAGTGAATTCACCCTGAACGAGGAGATGTCCCGCAAGCTGCAGCGCTCGCTGAAGTATATGGATTTTTATGCGGGAAACGTGACCGTGTACGGGGATCGCCGCAAGCGGATCATGGCGCGGGATCTGGATCTGACGCGGGTCCGTATGGGATCGGAGGACATCCGCCGCACCTTTGAGAAGATGACGGGAGATCATTTTGCACAGCCGGAGTACCGCCTGGACGGAGAGACGGTATCGATGGTGATGGAAAGCATCCCCTATATCACGGCGGAGGCGGGGGAAGCCTCCCGCGCGGCGGGGGACACGGGCAAACGGGATCATTTTCCCCCCAACGGGGACTGCATCACCCGATTTGAGTGCACGGACGGGCGGTATTACGTCCTCATCTGCGACGGGATGGGCACGGGCGGGGAGGCATCCCTCACCGCACGGATCTGCTCCGCTTTTTTGGAGGAGATTCTTCGCGCGGGGGCGGATATGACGGTGGCACTCACCATGCTGAACAATTATATGCGCTCCCGCTCCCTGGAGTGCTCCGCCGGCATCGATCTGATGGAGATCGATCGGTACACGGGGGAGGCTCGTTTCGTGAAGAGCGGCGCGGCACCCTCCTTCGTGATTCGGGAAGGGCGGCTGTTCCGCCTTTGCTCCAAGACGGTGCCCATCGGGATTCTTAGGGCGCTGGATGCGGAGATGATCCGCTTCACCTTGGAAAAGGGGGATATTATCGTGATGCTGTCCGACGGGGTAACGGAGAATTTCGAGGATTCGGCCTGGTTGTGCGATATGCTGTCCACCCGTGCGGTGACGGACTCCTCCCCTGCGGAGATTGCCCAGCGGATCGTGGCGGCGGCGAGGGCCGGTGTGGATCCCTCGCGGCGGGACGACGTGAGCGCCGCCGTGATGAAAATCGCATAAAAGGGGGGGATATTCTATCGGAATAACGTAAAACGGGATCGAGGCGACGGCCGCGATCCCGTTTTGTTGTGATTTTTATTTTGTTGTAGGGCGGGGGCTTGCTCCCGCCGCAACGTGCGGTTTTTGATTTACTTAGCGGACGACCGCGCGAGTTCGCGAAACGAACTCGAGTCGCCCCTACCGAGACAGGCAGGACTTCGGCGAAGCCGAATGTCGCCCATAGCCTTCCCCAGCGGGGGAAGGTGGTATCCGCAAGGATACCGGATGAGGTGTTTCGTGCGGCTTTGGATTCCAAAAACGGGAGGAGCAAGCCCCTCCCCTACCGAGATAAACGGAGAGTTTTCTTATCCCTGTAGGGGCGTGCATTGCACGTCCGCCAACGTGCGGTTTTTGATTTACTTAACGGACGACCGCGCGAGTTCGCGAAACGAACTCGAGTCGCCCCTACCGGGAATGCGACTTCGGCGCATCGAGTTGGTGAACCAACTCGGAACGTCGCCCATAGCCTTCCCC
>JBGVJO010000229.1:0-2931 GCA_045129535.1 Eubacteriales bacterium | reverse complement strand
CCAAGTTCGAGATGGTACAGCGTGTATTTGAAAAGGAACTGGGCGGCACGGGTATCGCCGATTGGACCAACCCCAAGGGCGGTTACTTCATCAGCCTGAACACCATGAACGATTGCGCACGCCGTGTATATAAGCTGGCCCGTTCCGTGGGCGTAGCCCTCACCGAAGCCGGCGCCACCTATCCTTACGGATGCGATCCCAAGGACAGAAACCTGCGTATCGCTCCCTCCTGCCCCACCCTGGAGGAATTGGAGCAGGCGACCCACATCGTGTGCCAGTGCGTAAGATTGGCATCCGCAGAGAAGCTGCTGGCCAATAAGGAATAATGGCGGAAGGTGTAGACAGACTACACCGCAAGTGAACCCGCTTCCGCCGCGATTTGCGGCTTGCCGCCCAGCCGGGCGTCATTTCCCGGGGAAACCCGCCGCAAATCCCATATCAATAAAAAATCTCGGCAGAGGGTTGTCCCTCTGCCGTTTTTGTGGTATGATGGTGTAGGTGATAAAGATGGAAGAACAATTACCGAAAAGAAAACCAACAAGGCTGAAGAGTTTTGATTATAGCAAAACGGGCGTGTATTTTGTTACGCTCTGTACGCAAAACAGAAAAAAGCTCCTCTCTAAAGTTGTAGGGGTCGACGTCCTCGGCGACCCGCAGAGTATAGAGCTATTGGCTTATGGAGATGTGGCGAATAAATACATAAACCAATTAAACGAATTTTATAGTAATATACGCATAGATCAATACGTGATTATGCCCAATCATATTCATATTTTGCTGTTTGTGCGCAATGACGGGTCGCGCGAGTTCGCTTTGCGAACTCGAGACGTCGACCCCTACAAAACAGACTTCGGCGGTGTCGCATTTTGTATCGACATTCAAGAGGTTTTGTAATAAAGAATATGGAAAAAACATTTGGCAACGGGGATTTTTCGACCACATCATTCGTGACCGTGAAGATTATGATGAACACGTGCGATACATTGCCGAAAACCCAACCCGTTGGTACTGTGATGAATTGTATGCAGAAGAATAGAGAACACAGTTGCGACGATGCGGCCTTGTGATAAAAACTGATCCGGATAGGTGGTGTGAAATATGGATATTTCCTTCAAAATGGAAAATGAAAAATTCAATTATAGGGTATGTGCTATAATCATTTCCGATAATCGGCTTTTGGCTATGAAGGATGAGAGATCCCCCTATTATTATTTGCCCGGCGGCAGAGTGGCCATGGGAGAGACCGCAGAGCAGGCTGTCATACGAGAAATAAAGGAAGAACTTGGCGTCACGGCAACGATCGCCCGTCCGCTTTGGCTGAATCAAGCCTTTTTCACAGAAGATGTGGATAAGCTCCGCTATCACGAATTGTGCCTGTACTTTCTCATGGACATTACCGATACAGATTTGCTCTCGCGAGGAAATAGGTTTATATCCAAAGAGGGCAGTCGGACACATACTTTTGAATGGTTAGCATTCGACAGATTGAAGGAGGAATACTTCTACCCGCTGTTTTTGAAAAAAGATATTTTTCATCTCCCGGATGTTTTGACGATTCGTACGGAAATAGAATAGTGCCGCCAATCCATCATAACAAAAAGCACCGCAAAGCGGTGCTTTTTCATTTCCAATTCTTCCCCTGCCACAGATCGTTTTCGTACAAATACCGATCCAGAGCGTTCTCCACGGCCATCTTGTTGCGCACCCACGTGGGCGCGATCAATTGCTCCCGCGGTGCATCGGCGCCGATGCGACCGATCACGGTTTGCGGCGGCAGGTACGTCAGCTGATGGGCGGTCAGCGCCACCGCCGCCTCCATTGCCATGGGATCGTATTCCCCCCGACGGTGGATCTCCTCCATCTCCGTGCCGCGGAGCACGCATAGGGTGTGGATCTTCACCTCATCCGGCGAAAGCCGTGCCGCTTCCCGGGCAGTTGCCAGCATCATTTCCTCATTCTCCCCCGGCAGCCCGTTCAGAATGTGCAGCCCGATGCGCACGCCCCCACGCTGCCGCAACTCGTCCAGCCGGGCGTATCCCGTAAGAAACGTTTCGTGATCGTATCCGCGACGAATAAAGGACAGGGTTTCGTCATGCACCGTCTGCATCCCCAATTCGATCAGCAAAGGAATCTCCTCCGCCACCTCCGAGAGCACCTCCAGCACTCCGTCGGACAGACAGTCTGCCCGGGTGCCGATGGCCAGCATAACCGCGCCGGGCAAGGCGGCGCATCGGCGGTACAGATCCCGCAAAGTTTGCGGATCGCCGTAGGTGTTCGTGTTCGCCTGCAGATAGGGGATATACCCACCGGGTGTCCATTTGGCATTCGCCACGGCCTGCCCGCGGGCGTATTGCTCCTCCAGCTCTCCACGGGCCGAGAGGGATGCCGATCCCCCCGCGCAAAAGATGCACCCGCCCACGCCGCACCGGCCGTCTTTATTCGGGCAAGTGAATCCCCCGTCCAGGGGAATCCGGGCGATCTTCGCCCCAAAGGTCCGCTTCAGGTGATAGGCCGCGGTGTGGTACCGCTTGTTGGAATCGGAGTAAGGAAAAGGATTTCTGTCCCGCTGTGTCATACCCTATCCCCCCCTTGCATTGACGAATTTTTACTGATATAATATATATAAGTATACCACACCACACGGAGGACGTCAAATGGAACAGATTTATACCATACCGGTCAACGAGGCCTTTGAGGAATCGATGGAGAATCCCGGGGCGGGATGCCCCTTCTGCCGCCTGTACAACAAACTGGAGCGGGACGAATTGGATCTGATCCTGGGCGCGTCCATGATGGAGCCCGACGGGCGAGTGAAGACCAACGAGCTGGGCTTCTGCCGGGATCATTTTGCTATGATGCTTCGCCGCCCCAAGCGGCTGCCCCTTGCCTTGGTGCTGGAGAGCCATCTGGCGGAGCAGAATCAGAATCTGG
>JBGVJO010000228.1:0-2244 GCA_045129535.1 Eubacteriales bacterium | reverse complement strand
CTCCCGGGCGCCCACCGCAAGGGTGATCTCCTCCCCGAAATACCGCATCACCAGATCCTGCACCGCAAAATCCGCCTTATTGGACACGATGGCCATCTTCACGCCTGCCCGGGACAATTTCCCCAGCATAGCCGGAATCCCCGCGTAAGGGGCGGTAGCATCCGCGGAATGGGCAGCGTAATAGGTACAGAACTCCCCGAACACCGCGTCGGTTGTGACAGGATCGGTACCCGTCGGTACTGCGTTTTCCACCAGATGGCGGATGCCCCGTCCCACGATGGCACGGATCTCCTCCTTCGTTCTCACGGGAAGGCTGTATGCTTCAAGGGAATGATTGACCGCATCCGCAAGATCCTGCAAGGTATCCAGCAGCGTGCCGTCCAGATCCCAGATAATCGCTTTATATCCCATATGTCAACCTCTTTGTTTCATTTGTATTATTGTACCACGTTTTCCCCCGTTTAGCAAGGCGGCACAGGGCCAAAATCTTCCATATATTGTTTACATATTCAAGGAGATTTCCGTATTGACTTTAACTCCCCCATCTGTTATAATAAAGTAGTCTACTCTGTAAAAATTTACTTATAAGAAAGGACAATTATTATGATGAAGCGTATTCTTGCAATGCTTCTGGCAGTGCTCATGCTGGTTCCGGTTCTCGCATCTTGCACCGGTGACGAAACCCCGGACACCCCTGACACTGACCCCGCAACCGACACCAAGGTAGAAGATACCACCGTTCCTGAGGAAACCGGCCTTACCCTGGCTAAGACCGACTTCGGCGGTACCAACCTCCGCGTCCTCGGTGTAAGCGAAGACTACAACTTCGGTTACTACCAGACCGGTGACATTTGGATTGAAACCGAGCAGGCCGATCCCTTCGAGCGCTCCGTTTACATCCGTCTGCAGGATTGTATCAACAAGTACAATTTCGGCGTAGAGTACACCTCCAGCACCTCCCCCATCAATGACGTTGCCAGCCTGGTTTCCGGCGGCCTCGATCAGTATGACGTAGTGTTCTCCCAGTGGAACCAGATCTGGCAGGGCGCCAGAGGCGGTAATCTGCTGGATCTGAGAGAGATCGAATCCATCGATCTGAACAACTCCTGGTGGGACCAGAACGCAAACACCCAGCTGTCCATCGCCAACCGTATGTTCTACACCACCGGTGACATCACCACCGTTGACGATCGTTGCGCACGCGCTCTGTACTTCAACAAGACTCTGGCAGCTGCACACGATATGGAAAGCCCCTACGAGCTGGTTCGCAACAACCAGTGGACCCTCGAGAAGTTCGCTGAAATGTGCCGCATGGTTTACGATGACGTAAACGGTGACGGTAACACCGACATCGACGACGTTCTGGGCTTCTTCCGCGAGAGCGGCCAGTTCAACTACCTGATGACCGCTATGGACGAGCACTACAGCGAGCTGGATGAGAACGGTCTGCCCGTTTACACCTTCATGCAGGATGCAGAAGGCGTTACCAAGATGGAGACCGTATCCAACCTGCTCATCGATGAGAAGGTAAGCTACAACATCCACAACCTGACCGACTTCGGCGGCTACAGCAACCGTTTCGCTTACGCCCGCAGCAAGTTCGCTGCAGGTAAGCAGCTGTTCACCATCGGCGGCGCTCTGGTTATCACCGAGTTCGCTGACATGGAAGATGCTTTCGGTATCCTGCCCATGCCTAAGTGGAACACCGATCAGTCCCGTTACTTCCACATTATCGATACTCCCTGCCCGATGATGGGTATTCCCAACACCAAGGCAGATGCAACCGACGTTGGTTACATGCTGGAGTACTTCTCCTACGAAGGTCAGCAGACCATTTCCCCCACCTTCAAGGACAGAATGCTGAAGAGACGTTATGCACAGGACTCCGATTCCGGTGACATGCTGGACATCATCTATGCAAACAAGTGCTTCGATCTTGGCTTCGTTGCAAACTGGGGCGGCATTCTCAGCATCGCTGACGGTGCTATCCTGGCCGGCCGTCTGCCCAAGACCAATCAGTACAACCGTCTTACCAAGTCCATGCCCAAGCTGATTGACAAGGACTACACTGCTTTCGCAAACGTAGGTACGGACGCTGAGTAATTCTCATCTACATAAAGATGCCGCCAAATGGCGGCATCTTTTTTTGCAAAAGAAATCCCCCGGCCATATCGTCGGGGGGATTTTTTTATTTCGTTCCGTTGAAGATGTCCAATTGACCCAGATCCTCAAACTCCAGAATGT
>JBGVJO010000227.1:0-4699 GCA_045129535.1 Eubacteriales bacterium | reverse complement strand
TCTGCTTACCGTTGTTGCACTGATGATGCTGCTTCCCGTCGTAGTCGGCGCCGCAGCTCCTTACGCAACCTATACATACTCCTCCAGCCGCTTCACTTTGAATTCCCCCGAGGCATACGTGCCGGATATGGTGGTGGATTCCGAGTATATGGGCCTGGACGTGGCTCTGGACGATCCCCGCGATCTGTTCGTTGCACCCGATGACTGCGTGTACCTGGTGGATGCCAAGAATGCCCGCATCATCTGCCTGGACAGATACTTCAAGTTCCGCTTCCAGATTAAGGACTTCGTAAACACCCACGGTGTTCCGGATGCTTTCTCCGATCCCTCCGGTGTGTTCGTAAACGACCAGTACATCTACGTGTGCGACTCCAACAACAGCCGTATCGTAATGTTCAATCTGGACGGTTCCTTCCACAAGGTTATCCCCCAGCCTTCCGACGATCTGTTCGAAGAGGGCTCCATTTACAAGCCGGTTGCAGTGGCTGTTGACAGCTACGGCCGTCTGTTCGTCGTTTCCTCCACTACCGAGCAGGGTATCATCGTAATGAGCGATGACGGCGGATTCCACGGATTTATCGGTGCCGCAAAGGTTGAGATCTCTCCTCTGGAAATCCTGTGGAGAAACCTGCAGACCGAGGCACAGCGTGAATTGACCCTTTCCTATATTCCTACCGAATATAATAATATCTCCATCGATGAGGACAACTTCATCTATATCACCACCGACGCTGTCGCCGATTCCGCTCAGACCCAGGCGATCCTGACGAAGTCCAGCGACAACGCCCCCGTTAAGAAGCTGAACGCATCCGGCGCGGACGTTATGAGACGTAACGGCTTCTTCGGCCCCGGCGGTGAGGTTGTGGTTTCCACCTCCTCCCTGGCTGCCATCAGCGGTGCATCCCGCATCATCGATGCGGCCGTTGGTCCCGAGGGAACCTGGTCCATCATCGACGAAAAGCGTTCCAAGGTATACACCTACGATAAAGACGGCGCCTGCCTCTTCATCTTCGGTGATAAGGGTATCCAGACCGGTAACGTGGAGAACATCGAGGCCATTGCCTACCAGGGCTCCAAGATCCTGCTTCTGGATAAGAGCAAGGACTGCATCACGGTGTTCCGCCGTACCGAGTACGGTGATCTCTTGATCGGTGCACTTGCTAATCAGAATAACCGTATCTATGACAGAGCAATCGACGACTGGACGGAAATTCTGAAGCGTAACAACAACTACGACGCAGCCTATATCGGAATCGGTAAGGCACTGTACCGCAGCGGTCAGTACGAAGAGGCAATGGAATACTACCGCGCCGCGTACGACACGGATAACTACTCCAATGCTTTCAAGGAAGTTCGTAAGGGCATCCTTTCCAAGTGGCTTTTGGTCCTGGTCGTTGGCATCGTGGCTATCTGTCTGCTGATCGGTAAATTCCTTGGCTACGCCGCTAAGATCAATCAGAAGGCGCAGCTGAAATTGGGACGCAAGAGCTTGAAGGAGGAGATGCTCTACATCTTCCACCTGATCTTCCATCCCTTCGACGGCTTCTGGGATCTGAAGCACGAAAAGCGCGGCTCTATCCGCAGCGCATTCCTGATTCTGATCATCACCATCGCCGCCTTTACCTACCAGTCTGTGGGTACCGGTTATATCTTTAACCCCCGTCAGAGTGGTTACGTAAACGTAATCGGCCAGGTTGTTTCCGTCAGCGTGCCGCTTATTCTGTGGTGCGTGGCAAACTGGTGTCTGACCACCCTGTTCGAGGGCGAGGGCAGCATGAAGGATATCTTCATTGCCGCTTGCTACTCGCTGGCTCCTCTGCCGCTTTTGATGGTTCCCTCCGTTATCCTGTCCAACGTTCTGGCAGCATCTGAGGGTCAGATCATCACTCTGTTGGTAGACATTGCCTTCGTCTGGATGGGATTGCTTCTGTTCCTCGGCATGATGGTCACGCACGACTTCTCTATGCTGAAGAACGTAATCACCAGCATCGGAACGATCGTCGGTATGGCATTTATTATGTTCCTGGCGATCCTGTTCTCCAGCTTGATGACGAAGATCGTCGGCTTCATTTCCGGCATCATCGTCGAGATAACTTACCGCATGTAACCGGGGGAAAGGAGAGACTATTATGAATATGAAAAGAATAACATCCGCTGTCCTGTCCCTGGTACTGGCCCTTGGTGCTATCGTTCCCGCAGCGATCCAGCCCGTTTCCGCCGCATGGTCCGATAAGGTTGATAAAGATGGTAACCCCATCATCAACTATATGAAGAACGACTATGCGTCCCCGGAAGCCAAGCTGGCTGATATGATCATGGTGCGCGAGCAGAACGGTCACCAGATCTGGTTTGAAGAGTTCACCGGCGAGGTTGCTTACAAGGACCTCACCACCGGCCAGATCCTCTTCTCCAATCCGTGGGATATTGCCGCCACCTACAATAAGGCGACGGATAATACGAAAGCGCAGCTGCTTTCTCAGCTGATCATCACCTTCACCGATAACGGTGCGCAGAAGACCATGTACAGCTACACGGAGGCTGCCCTCCGCGGACAGATCGCCTACAAGAATATCAAGAACGGTATTCGTGTAGAGTACATGATGGGTGAGGAAAAGACAACCCGTCTGGTTCCCCGTTGGATCGAGAAGTCCCGTTTTGAGAACATGATTCTCGCCAACATCACCGACGACTTCCAGTGGGGTAAGGTTGAGGCCTACTACTCCCTGAAGGATCCCTTCGATCCCAGCCTGACCGACCGTCAGGTAATCGAAATGCAGACCGCATTCCCCGCTACCCAGACGATGGCGATCTATACCTGCTCCGACAACGTTCAGCCTAAGGAATTGAGAACCATTGAGGGAATCATCAAGACCTACTGTACCGACTACTCCTATGAGGAGCTGGAATACGACCACGATCTGACCGGATACGAGGGCGATGACGCTGCTCCGCCGCTGTTCAAGCTGGCTATCGAGTACACCATCACTCCCGACGGCGATCTGGAAGCAAGACTTCCCGCAAACGGTATCCGTTTCGACGAGTCTGCTTATCAGCTGAAGACCGTGGCTATGCTGCCCTACTTCGGTGCCGGCAGCAATAAGTACACCGGTTACACCATGATCCCCGACGGCAGCGGCACGCTGATCCGTTATGAGGACGTAAAGGACGGCTACAACGTGGCCGGCCAGATGTACGGTGCCGACTTTGCTTACCACACCATCTCCAGCCAGCATACGCAGGTTATGCGCCTGCCCGTATTCGGCAACGTTACCAACTACGACAAGTCCTATAAAGAAGAGGTGGAGGTTGTAGTAAGAGAAGCGACCACCAACGATAAGGGCGTCGTTACTCCCGCCGTTGTGGAAACCACCAAGGTGGACCGTCAGCTGAAGCAGTCCAACGGCTTCCTGGCAATCATCACCGAGGGTGACTCCCTGGCGTCTCTGATGAGCTCTCACGGCGGTACGCTCCACAGCTTCAACACCGTCTACCCGATCTTTACTCCCCGTCCCAGCGATACCTATAACATGGCGGCGTCCATTTCCGTTGAATCCAAGACCTCCTGGACCGTTGATTGTGATCGTAAATATACCGGAAGCTACCGCATCCTGTATAAGATGCTGACCGATGAGAACATCGCCGCGGAGAAGGGCCTGAAGAATACGTACAGCGCAGACTACGTTGGTATGGCGGATGCCTACCGCGATCACCTGTACAAGAACGGCATTCTGAGCGCTCTCGCGGATACCACCGCAGATACGCCTCTGTACATCGAATCCTTCGGTTCCACTATCACCACCAAGCGCATCCTGTCCTTCCCCGTGGAAGTGGACGTTCCCCTGACCACCTTTGAGGACATTCAGACCATGTACGATGAGCTGACCGAAATGGGCGTCGGCCGCATCAACTTCCGCCTGACCGGCTTTGCCAACGGCGGTATGGTTTCCAAGGTTCCTTACCACCTGGAGTGGGAGAAGGTTCTCGGCGGTGCCGACGGCTTCCGCGATCTGCTGGCTTACTCCGCAGACAAGGGCTTCGGCGTATTCCCCGACTTCGACTTCACCAGCGCACAGTGGTGGCCCGTAGGCAGTGGATTCTCGCAGCGTAAGCACGCTGTTAAGACCATTGACGACCGCTACACCTTCAAGAGAGGCTACGATGCAGCTGCACAGTCCTTCGATACCACCTTCGGTCTGTGTATCTCCGCCTCCGTTTATGAAGACTTCTACAATAAGTTCGCTAAGAACTACCTGAAGTATGAGCCCGTTTCTATCTCCGTTTCCACTCTCGGTACCGACCTGAACTCCGACTTCGACGAGGATGAGCCTTACAACCGCGAGGACTCCAAGAAGTTCACCATGGAGGCTCTTGCAAAGATCGACGCCGATTATGAAAACGTTATGATCAAGGGCGGTAACGCATATACCCTGGCGTATGCTAACCACATCACCGGTATTGCTACCGACAGCTCCCGCTTCCTCCAGGCAAGCGAAGCTATCCCCTTCATCGGTATGGTTCTCCACGGCTCCAAGTACATCTCCGGCTCTCCCATCAATATGGAAGGCGATATCAATTCCGCCATCCTGAAGGCAATCGAGAACGGCTCCAGCTTGTACTTCGTTCTGTCCAAGCAGAACACGAATCTTCTGAAAGAAGACTTCCTGCTCAGCAGCTACTACTCCGTATCCTATGACATCTG
>JBGVJO010000226.1:0-1602 GCA_045129535.1 Eubacteriales bacterium | reverse complement strand
ACCATCTCCCATGATGAAAAATCATCAACCTAACACATGAACGAAACGCCATCGAAAGGAGCAACACATGAATGAAATCGCATCAAAAATCCTCAGCGTGATTCTGTCGGCAATCGCATCAGGAGCCATCTCCGGCGTGGCGGTGTGGCTGAGGATGCGCAAAAAGAAAGACAATGCCGTGGCGGACGGAGTGCAGTGCCTGCTTCGGGAGAAGATCATCGAAAAGCACGCCAAGTACGTGGAGGAGAAGCATTACTGCCCCATCTACGCAAAGGAATCCATCAGAAAGGCGTACAACGCCTATCACGCCCTGGGCGGCAACGACGTGGCAACGGCTCTCTATAAGGAGCTGATGGCCCTCCACACCGAGCCGCCCGCGAAAGGAGAGAGAGCATGAATATCATATCGGTACTCCCCGTTCTGACGGAGGGGACAACCCTCCGCGTCACATCCCCCTTCGGCTACCGCACCGATCCCGTGACGGGAGAAGGTGACCAGGGGCACAAGGGCATCGATCTCACCCTGTGGCGGGGATACAGCGCGCTGTCCGCCATCGGCGCCGCCTGGGACGGCACCGTCACCGACGTGCGGGACGGAGTGGAGGGCTTTGACACCGTCCGCTCCGCCGGCAACCGAGTGACCATCGATCACGGGGACGGGGTGGTAACGAAATACTACCACCTGGCAAACGGAAGCATTCCGGTAAAGGTGGGCGACTCCGTCGCCGCCGGCCAGGTGATCGGGCAGATGGGCTCCACCGGGTATTCCACCGGGGCGCATCTCCATTTCCAGCTGGAGATCTACGGCGAGCCCGTGGATCCCCTGCCGTTTCTCCTCGGTGAGGAGGATATCCCGGAGGAAATCCCCGCTGAGGAGATGGACAACGTCCCCGCCGAGTGGGCGGAGGAGGCCGTGGCCTGGGCCGTGGAAAACGGCATCCTGTATGGGGACGAGAACGGCAACTTCCGACTCCACGAAAACTGCACCCGGGAGATGATGCTGGTGTTCCTGTACCGGGCGGTGGGAGGCGGATCATGAAGCTGCCGAAGATCGAATTTTCCAAGATCATCGTGGCGGTGACGATCCTGCTGGTCTATCCGTCGGTGATCCTGCTCTCCCGTCGGGTTCTGTACCTGGCGGAGATGGCGATCACTCTCAAATTCACGGGAGCGCTGCCGTACCTGACCGCCATTATCACCCCCGCCTGGGCGGCCTTCGCCACCATTCTGGCCTTCTACTTCAACAAGGCAAAGGGGGAGAACAAGGAAAAGATCCGCAGATCCAATAAACGAGATTTTTAAGAAAGAGGTTACATATGGAAAAACTCAAACAGAAGCTGTCCTCCCGCAAGCTGTGGGCGGCCGTCATCGCCGTGATCGTGGTGCTGGCCGTGTCCCTCTTCGGGGAGGAGTTGACCCCCGAGATCGTGTCCGCCCTGGAATGCGTGGTGGGCGCCGCCGTTGCCTACATCTTCGGCGAGGGCGCCGTGGACATCGCACGCATCGTGGCAGAGGCCGTCAAGCGTGCCTACGCCGCGGCCTACGAGGTCGTGGGGGAGGATTTTGAAAAGTTGCAAAACGATGGAACAAATCCGGAATATAT
>JBGVJO010000225.1:0-2040 GCA_045129535.1 Eubacteriales bacterium | reverse complement strand
ATCTTTCTATAAAAATTGGGCACTTTGACCAATTTTTATAAAGTTTTTACAACAAAATGCGAATTGATTTTTTGCCTCGCTAATGTATATGCAATAAGGGAGGAAAGTTTTCATCCGCCCCGACGCTTATTCCAGGATCACGCTGGTTTGCGGACCGACAGTAAGAACAGCGTTTTTCAGGGATGCCTCCCCCATACCGATGAAGTCGCACAGGGAGGTGACCCCATAGCCGCTCACGTCCAACGTGAGGGATTCACCCGAGGTATTGTGGATCAGATAGAGCGTTTTGCCCTCGTACTCGATTCTCAAACCGCCCAGATTCTTGTGTCCGCCGCTGATGGCGGTGTAGGTACCCCGGGCAATGGCGGGATGCTTATGGCGAATGGCGATCAAATCACAGTAATAATTGTACAAGCTTCCCTCGTCCGCCATCTGATCGGCCACGGTTGTCTGAATCTGCTTGTCAGCGGGATAGGTGGAGCCCACGGGATTCCGAATCAGATCCCCGTCTCCCCACAGCATGGCCAGCCGGCGGTTGGCGTCGGTACTCTCGCTGCCGCGGGAACCCCGCATACCGATCTCCTCCCCGTAGTAGATCACGGGAGAACCGGGACACAAGAGATACAGATTGGCCGCCATACGCATATTGCCCTCAAGAATGAACGCGCCCGCAATCCGGTCCATATCGTGATTGGACAAAAAGGGCATCACCATACCGTCGGGATTCTTTTCGATTACTTTCTTTTGATGAGATTCTATGTAATTCGTGTATTTGGATATGCTTCCGCCACGGGCGGCGCTGACTACCACACCCTCCGCCTGGGCCATAGCGAAATTGAAGCAGTTCATGGATCCGTAGTAATCGAGAATCTCGCTCTCGCCGGACCAGCACTCGCCCACGCAGTAGATATCCGGCTTGATCGCACGGAGCTCCTCCATGTACCACTCCCAGAAATCGGCGGAGCGGGCTGTGTCGCCGTAATAGACGTACTTGATGGCATCAAAGCGGAAGCCGTCCACACCCAGATCCAGGTAGTATTTGGCGATATCCAGCGTTTCCTTACGCACCTGCGGATTGTCAAAATTCAACTCCGGCATGTTGCCCGAGAAATTGCACTCGTACCAGCAGTCCACGCCGGCGATCTTCTGATACTGAATGCCGCCGGCCTTGCCGTCGGTCGTCACGCAGGAGTAGTAGTCGTAGTAGGGATCGCTCACGTCACCCCGCACCCGCGCATCCTTGAACTTCTCAAACCAGGTGTGGGAGGAGGAGGTATGGTTGATGGCCAGATCCAGAATGATCTTCACGTTGCGCTGATGACAGAGGTTGGTCAGCTCCTTCAAATCCGCCTCCGTGCCAAACCGCCAGTCTATCTCGTAATAATCCTTAGCATCGTATTTATGGTAGGACGGAGAGGTGAAAATGGGCGAGAGCCAGATGCCCTGCACGCCCAGACTTTTGCCGGAGTGGATATCCCCGTCATTCAGATAATCCATTCGGTTAATAATACCGCGGAGATCGCCTATTCCGTCGTTATTGGAATCGGAAAAGGATCCCACGAAGATCTGATAAAAGGTTCTGTAGTTATCGTCAACAGGATCCACCACAGGGGCGGAATCCTTTTTCCCGACACAGCCCACACACAGCATAGATACCATAGCAATCACCAAAAGCAAAGCAATTTTTCTCACGGTTGTCCCTCCTCGGTCTGCGGAGTATTTCCCTCCCCTGCGAGGGCAAAAATTTTCAAGGATTCCAGGGCACGGCCCCTCTCATCAAAGAGGGCTTGATTTTCCACGGTGCATCCGCCGTACCATTGGCCGGCATCCACCGGATCGTATACGGCCGCGCGGGACGTTGCCCAACCGGATCCGTATTTTTCCCACAGGGCACGGTTCTCCTCGTAGCTGCTGCCGCCCACCGAGATCCACGTACCTTCCCAATAGAACACGCCGATGCCGTTTTTCGTTTTGTTCACTACGGTATCGATCACGTCCCGCACCAGATTCGCCTGTCCCTGCACGGTGATAGGATAACCC
>JBGVJO010000224.1:0-3277 GCA_045129535.1 Eubacteriales bacterium | reverse complement strand
ATAGCCAGTTTTTCGGGAGTCATAAGGGAAAGAATAGACACTGCGGCTTTAGGCCCCACTCCGGATACGGAGATCAGCATCTTGAACATATCCAGTTCCTCTGCCGTGTAGAATCCAAACAGATCCACGCCGTCCTCACGCACCTGCATATAGGTCAAGAGACGAATGCGCGGCGGTTTTTCCGGATGAATGGGGAGCTTGCGCAGTGTGTTGGACGTAACGGTAACCTTATATCCCACGCCGCAGCAATCAATTACGGCAGTGGATGCTACCGCATCGGTAAAAAGAAGCTCTCCTGTCAAACAATAAATCACAATTATTACCTCATATCGACGGATTTAATTTTGCGTCTTTTGGTAATCCACTCGCTGATACAGATGAGCACAAAGACGGATATGCCACACAGACTGATATACGTGCCGTAGATTACGCAGTCCGGGCGATATTCCAATTCCAGAGTGTGATTTCCGGGCGTGGTGCGGAAAGCAAGCAGCGCACCTACGATCTCCTCAGTTTCTACAACAGCGCCGTCGATCTTGACAATCCAGCCGGCATCGTACGGAATGGAGGTGTAGATCAGCTCCTGACCTTCCTCTACGTGGAGCGTGCCGGTAAAGGTATCCTCGGTTGTAGTGGAAATCTCATACGGAGAGGTGCCCAGACGCCGCATAGCCTCTTTGTAGACGTCTTCATCAAAGTAATAGAAGATAGCTCCGCTGGTAGCCAGGTACATATTTTTTTCCTGAAGCACAGCGGTTACAGTGATGTCTTCGCCAGCTTCAAATCGGCCCAGCGACTTAATTCCGTGGGTTTCCTTGCCCATATGCTTACCCACGTCCTCTTTGCCGACCTTTAATTTGATCTCGCGGGGGTATTCGGAGGGGAAGTAGCAATACAGGACATCATCGCTGTCAATATCCAGCGTATACGTGATCATTGCGGAGTACGAGGAATCCTTGGGAGTGAACTTGCGATGGCCCACAACCATGGAAGTGGAACAGTTCGAGTACTCTGTATCGGCAACGTGCACTTCGCGGAAGATTTCCACCGTTTCATCTTCGCCGAGCATGGCGGTGATCAGCTGATTCATTCGCTCAAAGGGTGTATCAAACCGCTCGTCATCCAGAAGGAAGTCCGCCGTATCCGGAGATACACCAAAAGCAAGGGAGAGGACGTAGGGATTCTTGTAGGCGATGAGGGTGTTTTCCTCGTCCTGAAGAACCGTATCATAGATATCAGGAACAGTAGCTGCATCTTCAGCGATTACGTATTTCACATTCATAAGTGAATCCAATATCGGTGTACTGCCCACGTACTTGGACCAATGGGCTTTGGATGCCAGCCCCAGCTTCTGCAGGAGATTGATGGTTTTTGCGTTCAAAGTGGAAGTGGAGTTGGACAGACCGCGGATGCCCAAAGCCAGATTATCGTTGATTCTGCGGTGTACCGTCTTTTCCATCCGGTAAAAGGAATCGTCCAAATCTTGTACCTGATCCGTGATCGGTTGCACGCGGTCGATGAAGGATCGGTAAGACGTGCGGCTGGAATAGATTACGTCTTTGTCCAGTGCGGTTGTATTGGCAAGGCCGGCGCAGAACATTTCCAGCGAAACGACGATCGCCAGCACCAACGCAGCGGTTTTTCTCGCATTTTTGCTGTCCAGTGTGCAAGCACGCAATAAGAACAGATACAGCACGCAGAAAAGCAGGGAGGGCCAAACAGCCGTCAGATCGGGCAGATTGTCGTATCCGATCTTTTGCATAACGATAAGAATCGCTGCAATGGCGCCACTCGATAGAATGGCATAGCGATAGCCGATTTGTTTAAGACCTTCATAGGCTTTATAGGCCATCACGAGGAACAAAAAGCACAGAAGAAAGCTCTGGCGATAGTTCAGCCAGTTCGGCAGCTGAAATCCGTGCCAGATCAGATCCAGCGTACTGGCGTTGAATCCGGCGATCATAAAGAGTACGAGGAAGCCGGATGCCACCTTTTCGCGAAGACGGATGTGGGGGGCGATGAAATACAGCGGGAGCAGTATGAACGCCAGCATTCCGGTATAAAGGAAGGGAAGCCCCTCCGGTCGCACGGTGTCGTAGGATCCAAAATACATTTTGGAAAGTAAATCCAAGAAGTCGAATTTTTGAGAAAGTCCAAAGCTGGGGTCCGAGAACGTGGTTTTGCCGAACGTCAGAGAATAATAGGCGGGAAGAATAATGGCGGAACAGATGCAAATTACGATCAGAGAGTATATGGCGATACGGCCAAATGCACGCAGAAAGTGAAGCTTCAGACCGTGAGGATTTCTTTCCTCGGGTGTGCGGCTGAAATAGTAGTAGAAAAAGTATAGAGCCACAAAAATGCAGGTCATATAGCCGATATAGTAGTTGCTGAAGAGCGCCAGGGACAGGCATATGACGTACAATTTAAACTTGCCGTGTTTGATCATTTCCTCAATGCCAAGAAGAATCAGGGGCAAAAAGATCAAATTGTCTATCCACATAGTGTTGTGCTGCTGTACCACGGCGTAAGCGCAGAGGGCATACATGGTGGAGAAGATTACGACAGCCACCGGATTGCGTGGACGAGTTTTATGCAGATACGTTCCAAAGGTGAGTCCGCAGAGCCCGGTCTTCAATAAAAACATGACAAGAAGCGCTTCGGTGATCATCTTCTTGGGGAACAGTGCAACGATGGCAGAAAAAGGACTGGCAAGATAGTATGCGAATATGCCGAGGAATTCGCCGCCCAGCGTCCTTTCAAAGGTATAGAGAAAACTGCCTTCCCCGTGAAGAAGGCGTCTGAGCCACTCAAAGTAGTAAACGTACTGTGCATTCAGATCCAGCACAAGCACGGATTCCTCACCAAAGGGATACACCTTCATAGCGATGTAAATCAGCCACATCAGTGCCGCCGGCAAGAAAAAGCACCACAGCAAGTATTTTACGTTCCATAGACGTTTGAAAAAAGAAGGCTTGGCCGTATGGGCGGCACTTATATCAAGTTGAGCAGTGCTCGTCTCCTCCGGCAAGGAGTAATAGGATTCACTTTGCATCGCGGACCTCCGACGGAATAATTTTCTTGATGGATTTTTCCAGTTTCAGCCGTTCAACCGTTATATCGCGACCGCAACCGGTGCATTGAATGCGTACGTCCGATCCGGTACGCAGGACACGGAATGTCGTTGCACCGCAAGGATGTGTCTTTTTCATCTCGAGCGTGTCGCCCACGGAAAATTTAGGTATAGAAATCATAATGCGGCAGTCACTCCCGGCAT
>JBGVJO010000223.1:0-7079 GCA_045129535.1 Eubacteriales bacterium | reverse complement strand
CCTTTATTGTAGGGCGGGGGTTTACTCCCGCCGCCTTATTGGCTTAAACCTTTCGTCACGGCGGGAGCAAGCCCCCGCCCTACCGCGCCCCCCATTATAATACAAATCGGCAGAGAAAACAAAATCTTTGCCGATTTTGGTTTGTAGGGGCGTTCATTGAACGCCCGCGGGCGACCAATGGTCGCCCCTACGGTAACCATCCTTATGAGGATCAGCCTAAAGACAGCCTTTTTTGTTTTATTTCATTACCGCGGACATTTTTACGGCGGCAACACCGTCTGCCGTCATAACGAACATAAGGGACTCCGAATTTTTGGGATCCAGGGCACAAAGGCTCTCCCGGAATGCATAGGAAGGAATATCGATGCCGTGATCCTGCCACATACATAAAACACAGCCGATTTCCGTATCGCCGGACTCTTTTATTGTTTTAATCAAAGCCGTCTCGTCCGTTTTCTCTTGAGACAGTGCATTTTTGATCCGTACACTGTATTCCTTGCCCGTGACAGAAAACAACACAATCGCCTGTGTGTATGGATCCTTTTCTGCACCGTCAAGCAATTTGATGGCCGTTTTTTTCAAGTTTTCCAACACGTTTGCGTCAAACGGCAGTGGGTTCTTTAATTCAAAAATTGCTTGCATAACAAAATATCTCCTTTTTCCATTTTTCTTTTTTATCTGTACGGAGCGGATCCAATTCACGCAGTTTCACAATCCAACCAAGCCTTGTCGGCCCATCCGCATTTTTCACAGGACAAGGAAACGGTAATCCAGTCAAATGCATTCACCCAATCGTCCAACGTCAATGCCTCATCGTCCGACAAGTTTTCTGCAAAATCCACTATGCCCGGGGAGGATATGTGTACCGTTATACGGAATGTGCTTTCCCCACAGTCCGGACAGAAAAACTGAACGGGAGGCAACTCCCTGTCGAGGCCGTCCTGCCCGCACATGACAGCGTCCCATCCGTGTTTTCCGCTGTCGAACAGCACGACTTTTTCCTTACACTTCGTGCATACGATTGTTACTATTTGCCTGTCGTTGCTTTCCCATATCTCAAAGCATTCGTTTCCGCAAGGACATTTAATTTTTCCCGTTACTTCAAAGCCGCTGTTTTTATCCCCCACAGGAACGAAAATGGACTTCATATGTGCGGGGATGGGAAGATATTTATAGGGCATTCCTTTTTCGTCTTTCTTTCTGAATAGGCTAAACAATCCCATGCATCCTTCCTCCGATGTATTTCAATAAACTCTCACTTTTTTGCGTGCGACTGATTCCGTATCGGGCGCGCTCTTACTCCTCCGCGTATAATGCATCGCAGCGCCAGCGAAGCGGGTTTTCGTGGATGTACCGCAGGTGTTCTTCGTAATTCTCTCGATCACGAATGATGTGGTCGTAAAAGGATCGCTGAAACACTTTTTCTCCCACCGTTCCCTGCATCTTGTTTATCTCTTTTGTTGTTTGGTATTTCAGCCATCCCATTATCGAATGTATCGTAGGGGGAGGGGTCTCCCCTCCCGCCGTCCATAACCACACCTATCAAAAGATGTATGTGGTTTGGCATAATTACATACGAGTCCACGGATATCCCCAAATATTTGTCAGGTATATTCCGAATCCATCTGTCTACGACATCCCCATATTTCGTTAATTGCGGGAGGGGAAACCCCTCCCCTACAATTATCGAAGAAAGAATTTTTCTCCTGTTTTGTGTACAAACCGTAATAAAATACGCGCCGCCGGAACTGTAATCGTAATGCTCCAACCGGGTTCTTTTTCTTACCGGCAGATCGATTTCCATTTTCCCTCACATCCCCAACTTCTCCCTCAGGAACCGGCCGGTGTAGGATCGCTCCACCTTTGCCACTTCCTCGGGGGTGCCTTGGGCGATAACGGTACCGCCGGCGTCGCCGCCTTCCGGTCCCATATCGATGATGTGATCCGCTACCTTGATCACGTCCAGGTTGTGCTCAATGACCAGCACCGTGTTGCCCGCATCCGCCAGCCGCTGGAGAATGGCGATCAGCCGTTCCACGTCAGCGGAATGGAGTCCCGTGGTGGGCTCATCCAGCACGTAAAAAGTCTTGCCCGTGGACCGCTTGGATAACTCCGTAGCCAATTTCACACGCTGTGCCTCACCGCCGGAGAGAGTGGTGGCCGCCTGACCCAGCTTAATATAGCCCAGGCCCACCTCATACATAGTCCGCACACGGTTGGCAATCCGGGGAATATCCGAGAAAAACTCGCAGGCCTCCTCCACGGTCATATCGAGGACATCCGCAATGCTCTTGCCCTTGTATTTCACTTCCAGGGTATCCCGATTGTAGCGGGAGCCGTGGCACACGTCGCACTTCACGTACACGTCGGGCAGAAAATGCATCTCGATCCGCTTGACGCCGTCGCCCTCACAGGCCTCGCATCGGCCGCCCTTGGTGTTGAAGCTGAATCGGCCTGCCGCATAACCCCGCATTTTGGCGGCGGGGGTTTTGGCGAACAGATCGCGGATATCGTTGAACAGACCCGTATAGGTGGCAGGATTGGAGCGGGGCGTCCGCCCGATGGGGCTCTGATCGATGGCGATCACCTTATCGAGGGCGTCCATGCCCTCCAGTCCCCGATGCTTGCCGGGCCAGGTGGCCGCCCGGTTCAATTCTCTGGCCAATGCGGGATAGACGATGCCGTTGACCAGGGAGGATTTGCCCGATCCGGACACGCCTGTGACGCAGACGAAGCAGCCCAGGGGGATCTGCACGTCCACCTTTTTCAGATTGTTAACCTGCGCCCCGTACACGCGCAAGAATTTTCCGTTGCCCTCACGGCGGGATTTCGGTACGTCGATCCTCCGCCGTCCCGTCAGGAATGCGCCGGTGACGGAATTTTCGCACTGCGCCATCTCCTCCGGCGTGCCGGAGAAGATCACCTCGCCGCCGTGGACGCCGGCACCGGGGCCGATATCCACGATGTGATCGGCGGCGGCCATGGTTTCTTCATCGTGCTCCACCACCAGCACGGAGTTGCCCAAATCCCGCAGCCGTTTCAGGGTGGAGATCAGGCGGCCGTTGTCCCGCTGGTGCAAACCGATGGAGGGCTCGTCCAGGACGTACATTACGCCGGTCAGCGCCGAGCCGATCTGGGTGGCCAGGCGGATACGCTGTGCTTCACCGCCGGACAGAGTTCCAGCCCGGCGGGACAGGGTCAGATAATCCAGACCCACGTTGATGAGGAACGTGAGGCGGGAGCGAAGCTCCTTCATAATTTCCCGGGCGATCATCTCCTCGGAGGGAGTGAACGTCAATTGATTCAGAAAATCCAGCGCATCCGTAACGGAAAGATCGCACAGGGACGTGATATCCATTCCGCCCACGGTAACGCTGAGGGCGGAGGGATTCAGCCGCTTGCCGCCGCACTCGGGGCAAGTGCTCTCCTCCATAAACTGCTGATAGTAATCCGCCTCGGCGCTGTTCATATTCACGCGGGCGTTGATAATCGGAATAACACCCTCCCATTTGGAGAAGGAACGGCGGGGCATCTTGCCAAAGTAGCGCACCACGTCGTATTCCTCCTCCCCCGTGCCCCAAAGCAGGGCGTGCATAGCCTCGGGGGAAAAGTATTCCAGGGGATCGTCCAGCGTAAAGCCGTATTTCTTGCCCACGGCGGCGATCAGCGGCCCGTTCCAGGAATCGGGGGTGACGGTCTTGAAGCCGTTGACGGCAAGTCCTCCCTCAGAGAGGGAGAGAAGCTTGTTGGGCATAACCTTTTCGGGGGAAACGGAACGGAGCACGCCGATACCCAGACAATGGGGGCAGGCTCCGAAGGGATTGTTGAAGGAGAAGAGGCGGGGCTCCAATTCCCCGATACTGACGCCGTGCTCGGGGCAGGCGTAATGGGTGGAGTATTCGTAGGTTTGGCCCTCGCCCTCGCGAGGAACGGTGACGATCATCAAGTCTCCCTCGCTCTCCCGCAGTGCCGTTTCCACGGAATCGGACAGGCGGGAGCGGATATCCTCACGCATCACCAGGCGGTCAATGACCAATTCAATGGAGTGCTTTTTGTTTTTATCCAGCCCCATATCCTCCACGATATCCGAGACCACGCCGTCCACACGGGCACGGACGTATCCGTTTTTCATGGCGGAGGCAAAGATCTTCTCGTGGCGTCCCTTTTTGCCGCGGACCACGGGAGAGAGCACCATAAACCTCTCTCCCTCGGGGAGCTCCAGAATGGAATCAATGATCTGATCCACGCCGCTCTGGCGGATCTCCCGACCGCAGATGGGGCAATGGGGCACGCCGATGCGGGCGTACAAAAGGCGGAGATAGTCGTATATCTCCGTAACGGTGCCCACGGTGGAGCGGGGGTTT
Source organism: Eubacteriales bacterium (assembly GCA_045129535.1). Taxonomy (GTDB): domain Bacteria; phylum Bacillota; class Clostridia; order Oscillospirales; family CAG-272; genus SIG701. The sequence continues at coordinate 2,715 of JBGVJO010000223.1, read as the reverse complement.
TTGCTGGTGGTTTTCTGATCGATGGCGATGGCGGGAGAAAGCCCCTCGATGGAATCCACGTCGGGCTTGTCCAGCTGCCCGAGGAACATACGGGCGTAGGAGGACAGAGACTCCACAAAGCGGCGGTGTCCCTCCGCGTAGAGGGTATCAAAGGCCAAAGACGATTTGCCCGATCCGGACAGGCCGGTGAAGACCACCAGCTTACCCCGGGGGATCGTCAGATCAATATTTTTCAGATTATGCATCCGCGCACCGCGGACAACGATTTCGTTCATATAGAATCCTTTCGGTTGAAGGGGAATTTCAATTTGGGAGAGAGGAACTAAGAAAAAGAGTTCTCATGAAAGCTCTGGAACTCAGTCACCTTCCATCTCCTCTTCATACACTCTTGTTTCTTTCCGAGAGGAGGGCGACACCATCTCAAGCGCCGAAGTTTTCGCCCTCCTCTCGGGCTCTCCTCCCACTTCCTTGGCTCCCGCAAATAAGAAAATATTTTTATCCGGAGCCAAGGAGATTTGGGGGAGGTGCGAGTTCGCGTGTGCGCGAACTCGAGGAGGGGGAAAAGAAACTACTGGCGTTGCGAGTTCGTTAAACGAACTCGAATGGTTCTTTTTCCCCTCCTGTTCTCATTTCACAATCTGCAATTCTCTGATCTTATCACGCAGGTAGGCCGCTTCCTCGAAGCGCAGTTCCTTTGCCGCACGCTTCATCTGCTCCGTCAGATCTTCAATCCGTGCCTGCCGCTCGGCGGCGGTTTCCTTCACGGGATCGGCACCTCTGCCCTTCCGCTTATCCAGCCGCTTCCGATTTTCCTCGGAGGTGCCGATGGCGATCAGGTCTCGGATTCCCTTCTGCACCGTTCTCGGCGTGATGCCGTGCTCCTCGTTGTACTGCTTCTGGATCCGCCGACGGCGCTCCGTTTCGTACAGCGCCGCTTTGATGGACCGCGTCATCACGTCCGCATAGAGGATGACCTTGCCCTCCGCATTTCGCGCGGCACGGCCGATGGTCTGGATCAGGGAGGTTTCGGAGCGCAAGAGACCCTCCTTGTCCGCATCCAGAATGGCCACCAGGGTAACCTCAGGCAAGTCGATGCCCTCGCGGAGCAGATTGATGCCCACCAGCACGTCAAACATACCGGTACGCAAGTCGCGGAGCAATTCCATTCGCTCCATAGTTTCCACGTTGTGGTGGATATATTTCACGCGGATGCCGAGCTCGTCCAGGTATTCCGTCAGATCCTCCGCCATTTTGGTCGTCAGCGTGGTGACCAGCACGCGCTCGCCCCGCGCCGTGCGCTGACGGATCTCGCCCGTCAGATCGTCGATCTGGGTTTCCACCGGGCGCACCTCCACCACGGGATCAAGCAGTCCCGTGGGACGAATCAGCTGCTCCACGATTTGGGAGGAATGCTCTCTTTCGTAGTCCGCCGGGGTGGCGGACAGGCAGATCACCTGATTCAGCTTACCCTCGAATTCCTCAAACCGCAAAGGGCGGTTGTCGAAGGCGGAGGGCAGACGGAAGCCGTACTGCACCAGATTTTCCTTGCGGGCACGATCGCCGCCGCTCATACCCCGCACCTGAGGCAGGGTGGCGTGGCTCTCGTCGATGAACAGAAGAAAATCCTCGGGGAAGTAATCCAGCAGGGTGTGGGGCGTCTCCCCGGGCTGTCGACCCTCGAAGATGCCGGAATAATTTTCCACGCCGGAGCAGTAGCCGATCTCACGGAGCATCTCCAGATCGTATTTCGTCCGCTCCTCGATCCGCTGGGCCTCCAAAAGCTTGTTTTCACTCTTGAAATAGGCAACCCGTTCCGCCAGCTCGTTTTCGATCCGCTCGTAGGCGCTCTCCCGCATCTCCGGTGCGATCACGTAGTGATTGGCGGGGTACACCGCCGCGTAGGTGAGGTCCCGGATCGCCGCACCCGTGAGAGGATTGATCTCCGTGACCCGATCGATCTCGTCGCCGAAAAACTCCACCCGAATCGCCTTATCCGAGGAGTTGGAGGGGAAAATCTCCACCGTATCCCCCCGCACACGGAACTTGTTGCGGGCGAAGGCCACGTCGTTCCGATCGTACTGGATGTCCACCAGATGGGCGATCAGCTCCTCCCTTGACACCGCCATGCCGGGGCGGAGGGAGGTAACCTGCGCCTTATATTCCTCGGGGGAACCGAGGGAGTAGATGCAGGACACGCTGGCCACCACGATTACGTCACGGCGCTCGAACAGGGCGCTGGTGGCGCTGTGGCGGAGCTTATCGATCTCCTCGTTGACCAAAGCGTCCTTTTCAATATACATATCCTTGCCGGGGACGTAGGCCTCCGGCTGGTAATAATCGTAATAGGAAACGAAATATTCCACCGCATTCTCGGGGAAGAATTCTCGCAGCTCCGTGCACAGCTGGGCGGCCAGAGTCTTATTGTGGGCCAGCACCAGGGTGGGACGGTTCAGTCGGGCGATCACGTTGGCCATGGTAAAGGTCTTGCCCGATCCCGTCACGCCGAGCAGCGTCTGCATCCGCATACCGGATTCCACGCCCGCCACCAAAGCATCGATGGCCTGGGGCTGATCACCCGTGGGGGTGTATTCGCTTTTCAGATGAAACACGTCCATAGTTGGTTCCTTTCCTCGAGAAATATCCAAGTGTATTATACCACATTCATTTTGCCGTGTAAAGCGACATTTGGTACAACTGTTCGCCAATTTTGGAAAA
>JBGVJO010000222.1:0-2434 GCA_045129535.1 Eubacteriales bacterium | reverse complement strand
ATGTATCTTTGGCTTACTGATTCTTATTCATGAGGCGGGACACTTCTTTTTTGCGCGCTTGTTCCGCGTGACCGTAAACGAATTTGCTATCGGCATGGGGCCGAAAGTGATTTCTCATACATCGAAAAAATCCGGTATCGCTTACTCTCTCCGTCTTTTGCCCTTTGGCGGCTTTGTCAGCATGGCAGGGGAGGATGAGGAGTCGGACGATCCGAACGCTTTCCACAGAAAGCCGGTGTGGCAACGATTCATTATCACTGCCGCCGGTGCCACCGTCAATTTGGTGGCGGGCATTCTTGTGATGAGCATTCTTGTGGCAACGTCCCGGGCATTGCCTTCCACGACAATTCACTCCTTTGACGAGAACAGTACGAGCGTTCAGTATCTGCAGCCGATGGATACGGTTACGGCTGTCGACGGTACCCGCGTATACACGTTCAACGATCTGTTATATGAAATTATGCGCAAAGGTGTGGAGCCCATTGATATTACCGTAAAACGGGACGGGATGGAGATCACACTTTCCGATGTGGTTTTTCCCACCGTAACGGAATCCGGTGCCGTTTTCGGAAGTGTGGACTTTATCCCCTATGCTGAGGAAAAAACGCCGTTGAATATCCTGAAACACGCGTCTGTCCGTTCTGCATCTACCATCAAGATGATATGGGAATCCCTGTATGATCTGATCGGCGGACGGTACGGTATGGAGGCTGTGTCCGGCCCTGTGGGCGTTACTCAGGCCATGTCTGAGGCGGCCTCGGCCGGTGTTGCCAATATGGTTTATCTTGCAGTGGTTATCAGTATGAATTTGGGCGTTATGAACCTTCTTCCCCTGCCGGCCCTGGACGGCGGTAGACTCGTTTTCCTTCTGATTGAAGGGATTCGCCGTAAGCCGGTTTCCCGGAATGTAGAGGGGTATATTCATTTTGCCGGACTGGCAATACTCATGCTCTTTATGGTGATTGTTACGTTTAAAGATATTATCGGTTTGGTCCGTTAAAGGGAGCTTTTATGAAACAGGAGAGAAGAATCAGCCGCGCAGTCCGTGTGGGCGGTGTGCAGATCGGCGGTGGTGCACCCATCCCGGTGCAGTCTATGCTGAATACTCCCGCCCGTGATTTTGAGGCGGCACTTGCGCTGACGGAACGTTTGGTGGATGCCGGATGCGATATCGTTCGACTGGCCGTGCCGGATGTGGAGTCGGCGGAGGCTTTTTCCTATCTGCGTGAGCACGGGATCACGATTCCTCTCGTGGCAGATATTCATTTTGATTATTCGCTGGCGCTTGCATCTGTGAAGGCGGGCGCGTCCAAAATCCGTATCAATCCCGGCAATATCGGGGCGGAGTGGAAGGTGCGTGAGGTGGCAGAGGCCTGTAAAGCGGCCGGTATTCCTATCCGCATCGGCGTAAACGGCGGATCCCTTGCCGCCGATCTTCGCAAAGCCTATGGCAGACCTACGCCTGAGGCCCTGGTGAAGTCTGCCTTTACCCAGGCGGAAATGCTGGAGAAGTTCGGCTTTTCCGATATCGTTCTGTCTCTGAAAACCTCCTCCGTGCAGGAAACAGTGGAGGTCTATCGCCTTGCGGCAAAGGGTTGCTCCTATCCCTTGCATCTCGGCGTGACAGAGGCGGGAGATTCCTACACCGGCCTGATTAAGAATGCCGCCGGCATCGGTGCGCTTCTGGCCGACGGTATCGGCGATACCTTGCGTGTATCTCTCACCGCAGACGTGGTGGAGGAAGTTCGTGCAGGCAGAGAACTTCTGCGTATTTTCGGACTGGATACCCGTGGCGGCGTGGAGGTAATCTCCTGTCCTACCTGCGGCCGCACCAAGATTGATCTGATCGGAATGGCCGCCCGTTTTAAGGAGGCGGTAAAGGATATCGACACAAAGGGGAAAAACGTAAAGGTTGCTGTGATGGGCTGTGTTGTCAATGGCCCGGGCGAAGCGCGGGACGCAGATTTCGGCATCGCCGGCGGTGACGGATTTGCCGTTTTGTTCCGCCAAGGCGAGACGGTATGCCGCGTGGAGGAAGATCAGATCGTAGAGCGTCTTCTCAGTGAAGTTTATCAATTTCTTGATACCGGGGCGGGGAATACATAATGACAGTTGAAAAGAAAAAAAGAACACTCGGGGAATACTTCTCACGCTATAAGCCTGTGTCGCAGGTGCAGCGTGAGTTGTTTGCCTTGGCGGAGGACGTTCGTATCCGTGCCGCCCAGGAGGCAAAAATGGTGGAGGTCAATTTCTCCTTGCCCAAGCTGTTCCGCAAATCCGTTCTTTATGAAACGGAGGCGGCACTGACGGAGTTCTATGCCCAGAATTCCGTCCGACTTTTCCCCCATTATCCTGCTGAATTGTTCACCACGAAATATATGGAAGAAGTGCTGCTTGAGGCCAAGCGCATCGGCAGCGTGGTCAACGGATTCTT
>JBGVJO010000221.1:0-5333 GCA_045129535.1 Eubacteriales bacterium | reverse complement strand
GAGCCCAAGGATATCCGCAGCTATGCGGCCCTGGCCTGCATCGCCATCCAGGCGAACCAGAACGACCAGCACGGCGGTCAGTCCATCCCCACCTTTGATTACGCGATGGCTCCCGGCGTAAAGAAAACCTATAAGAAGCTCTTTTCGGACGGCGTTGTAAAAGCGCTGGCGCTGATCGGTGTGGACGAGCCGGAAGCCGCCAAGGATGCGATCCTGGCCGATTTGACCGAAAAGGGCATTACGCCTTCTCTGGGCACCGCCCGTGAGGTGGAAAGTGCTCTGCAGGCCTCCCTTGTGAAGTACTGCAAGGAGGACGCGGCCCGCGTGGCGTCCGTGATTATTTCCTTCACCCAGAAGGAAGTGGAGCGGGCTACCTACCAGGCTATGGAGGCTCTGGTGCACAATCTGAACACCATGCACTCCCGTGCCGGTGCACAGATCCCCTTCTCCTCTCTGAGCTATGGAACCGACACCTCCCCCGAGGGACGTCTTGTTATGAAGAGCATTCTTTTGGCTACCGAAGCCGGTTTGGGCAAGGGCGAGACTCCCATCTTCCCCATCCAGATCTTCAAGGTAAAAGAGGGTGTCAACTACAATCCCCAGGATCCCAACTACGATCTGTTCAAGCTGGCGTGCCGCGTTTCCGCCAAGCGCCTCTTCCCCAACTTCTCCTTCCTGGATGCGCCCTACAACGCACAGTACTATAAAGAAGGCGACATCAATACCGAGGTGGCGTACATGGGATGCCGTACCCGCGTGGTTGCCAACTATTACGACCAGTCCCGCGAGATCGTGACCGGCCGCGGTAACCTCAGCTTCACCTCCGTGAATCTGCCCCGCATCGCCATCAACGCCCGCGGTAACGTGGACTGGTTCTTTGAGGAACTGGAGCGCAAGGTACAGCTGGTCATCACCCAGCTTCTGGAGCGTTTCAAGATCCAGTGCGGCAAGAGAGTACGCAACTATCCCTTCCTGATGGGCAACGGAATCTGGATGGATTCCGATAAGCTGGGCGTAGACGATACGCTGGAAGAAGTGCTGAAGCACGGTACCTTGACCGTGGGCTTCATCGGCCTGGCCGAGGCACTCAAATCCCTGATCGGCGTTCACCACGGCGAAAGCGACGAGGCACAGCGTCTGGGCCTGGAGATCGTTGGCTTTATGCGCCGCCTGACGGACGAGGCTACCGCCAAGTACGGTCTCAATTTCTCCCTGATCGCTACCCCCGCCGAGGGACTTTCCGGCCGATTCGTCCGCATGGATAAGAAGAAGTTCGGCGTGATTCCCGGCGTTACCGACCGCGACTATTACACCAACTCCTTCCACGTTCCGGTATATCACAATATTTCCGCGTATGAGAAGGTGAAGAAAGAGGGACCCTATCACGCCCTCACCAACGGCGGACATATCACCTATATCGAATTGGACGGCGATCCGCTGGAGAATCTGGATGCCTTCGAGCAGGTAGTGCACTACATGAAGGAGTCCGGCATCGGCTACGGTGCCATCAACCATCCCGTAGACCACGATCCCGTTTGCGGATACACCGGTATTATTGGCAATACTTGCCCCAAGTGCGGACGCAGCGAGGATGACGGAAACGAGCCCTTCGAGCGCATCCGCCGCATCACCGGTTACCTGGTGGGCACGCTGGATAACTTCAACAACGCCAAGCGTTCTGAGGTGGAAGACCGCGTGAAGCACGGCATGGGCGGCACGGTAGAGCAGATCTGATAAAGTTTTATAAAGGCTGCCGCCAAAAGCGGCGGCCTTTTTTGCGTAGTCCGTTGCAATTTGATGGAGCGTACTGTATAATGGACACAGTGAGATAATGAAACCGGAGGGTTTTATGCAAGTAAAGAGAATTTTTGCAGCCCTTGCCGCCGCTGTGCTGGTGCTGTCTGCCTACGTGCCCGTCGCAGCCGCAAGCAAGGAAAACGTGATGGCGGATGCCACCTACGTGGGGAATTTTAACATCTCCAGCTTCAACAAGGATTGGAGGGGGAAGCCGGCGAATCCCACAAAGCTGATCGACGGTAAATACGGCGTGGGTCCTTCCAATACCGACGACAACATGAACGGTAAAATGAAGGATAAATACGCCTATCACACCGCAGACGGCGTGGAGGATTACCACGGCACCTATCTGTGGGGGATCACCTTCGAGCTGGATCGGGCCTATATGATTGACGGCGTCAGCGTGATGACAGCGGATCTGAGTACCTGCGACATCGGAAATACGTATCCGATCCAGTGGGTGCAGAGAAGCTTCCATATCCTGGTGAGCGATACCGGTGAGGCGGGATCCTGGCAGATCGCCCATAAGGCACAGGATCTGCACACCGAATATGAAAACGGCGAGTACAAGTACGTGAAGCCGTCCAATTCCCGGCCTATGGGGTATTTCGTGTATACGGCAGAGTTTGAGCCGGTGTATGCCAAGTACGTTATGTATGCGGCAACGGATCTGTCCTCCGACGCGATCAGCCAGTCGAATTGGATCAATATGACCGAGTTGGAAATTTACGGCGAGGAAACTACCGAAAGAGAACCTCCGGCAACAGAGCCTCCGGCAACAGAACCTCCCGCAACGGAGCCGCCGGCAACGGAATCTCCGGTAACGGAACCGCCGGCAACGGAACCTCCTGTAACGGAACCTCCGGCAACGGAACCGCCGGTAACAGAACCTCCGGCAACGGAACCTCCGGCAACGGAACCGCCGGCAACGGAACCTCCGGCAACGGAACCTCCGGTAACGGAGCCTCCGGCAACGGAACCACCCGCAACGGAGCCGCTCGCAACAGAGCCTCCGGCAACAGAGCCGCTCGCAACAGAGCCTCCGGCAACAGAGCCGCCGGTTGAGGATTCCTTCCTCCCGATTGTCGTGGCCATCACCGCTGTCGTTGTGGTGGCACTTGCGGTCGTTGCCGCCGTTCTGAAAAAGAGAAAGAGATAATTTTCTACCATCCGCCCCAAAAAAGGCGGATGGTTTTTCATTATTGGTGGAATGTCACAATAAAAAAAAAGAAATTTGTACATAAAAACGAGAAAATTCTTTCCACTATCTGTTGATTTTTGGTCAGACATATTGTATAATAGTACCAGTAACGAGAACGCTGATTGCATTTATAAGGAATGCCGTTGGCAGTTTCGTTCAAACTTTATCAATTATTTTTTAAGGAGAATACCTATGAACGCAAAGAAAATTCTTGCTTTTGCTCTCGTAGCACTGCTGGCAGTTGCATCCTTTGCTCCCGCTTTCGCAGCTGACAAAGAGAACGTAATGCTGAACGCTGAGTACTATGACTCCGCGAACATTGTTCCCGATAAGGGCGACTATTTCGAACTCTTCGATGAGATGATCTGTGTTGGCCCCACCCACCTTATTGGTGCCGTTAACTGGAAAATCCCTGTGGACGGCATGTACAATCGGTACGACATCGACGGTTACGATGATGAGGAAGGCGCTTACCTTGGCTTCGTTACTTACGAACTCGATAAGAAGTACACTCTTGACAGCTTCAAGATGTACTTCCTTGATATGGCTCCTCTGGGCGTTGGCGTTGCCAACACCATGGATTGGATGCCCATGGGATTCGACGTTCTGGTTAGCACCACCGGTGAGGACGGTTCCTGGACTATTGCATGGTCCGGTAAGGATCTGCACGGCGAAGGCGATGATGCCGGTGCATGGAAGTACGTTGAAGAGAACGACGAGAGCCTGGCTCACTACGTTCTCGACGTTACTTTCGACAAGGCTGTAGAGGCTAAGTTCATCCGTTGGGCTCCCACCGCGTTCAACAACAACGGTGACCCCAGCGTCTCTTCTGCAAGATTCTTTGACATCTCCGAGTGGCAGGTATTCGCTGCTGCTGCAGGCGCTGCTGCAACCGAGCCTGCTGCAACTGAGCCCGCTGCAACCGAGCCTGCTGCAACTGAGCCCGCTGCAACCGAGCCCGCTGCAACTGAACCCGCTGCAACCGAGCCCGCTGCAACTGAACCTGCTGCAACCGAGCCCGCTGCAACTGAACCTGCTGCAACCGAGCCCGCTGCAACCGAGCCCGCTGCAACCGAGCCCACCACTGAGCCCGAAGCTCCTGCTACCTTCGATTTCGTAATCGTTCCCGTAGTAGCTATCGCAGCTGCAGCAGCTGGTGCTGTTGTTCTGAAGAAGAAAGAGAACTAATTCTCTTACATAAAATATCCGCCCGTTTGGGCGGATATTTTTTTGCTGTTTTCCAAATTTATTTTCCTATTTGAGTAAAATCACTTGCGAAACAAATAGGGCTATGTTACAATAAATCCATAGTGATGTATTGACTCAAAAGGAGAATTGCCTATGCGACTTCGCAGATTTTTGGCATCGGCGCTGGCGTTGATGCTGATTGGCGCGGCATCGTTCCCCGTATCTGCCGAGACGGCCAATCCATATAATGCTTTGTACGGAGCCGAAATCCAATACGTAGGTCTGGACGATCCCCATTATCGCGGGGAGGTATATCAGGATATCGCCCACCTGGTGGATAACGAGTGGGCCATAGGCCCCCGAAGCGAGCAGGGAAACTATGCCGCAAAAATTCACAAAGCGGACAAGGATCGGTACACAATAGACGGGGTGAAGTCCAAAACAGGCCCGTATGCCGCGATCATCACCTTTACGTTGCCTGCGGCGTCCACAGTGGCCGGCTTCCGATTGATCCATCCGGACGTAACCGGTGCTCCCGGCGCGGAGGATCCGATGGATTTTCTCCTGACGCACTATGACGTGCTGGGCAGTGACAGCGGGGAAAAGGGCACGTGGAAGGTTCTGTACGAAGCGCGGGATCTGCGAAAGGGCGGCGATACGGAATATCTGTACGAAGGCGTTGGCTTCGGCTCCAACGGAATTCCGTTTTACTCCTACGAGGGTAAGTTCACCGAGGAGATGAAGGTTACCCATATTGCCCTGGCCATTCACGCACTGAACGTAGAGACCAATATCTACGGTAAGCATATGAACATCCACGAGTTCCAGGCGTTCACACCGGATTATTATGCGGCAAAGGATGCGGGAACGGTCGAGACGGAGGCGCCCTCCGTGGAAACCGAAGTGCCGAAGGAGCCCCTGACGGCGTCGGATTTCCTGCCGAAATCGCCTGTTATGATTACGGCTGTGGCGGCGGTCTTGGCAACCGTTTGTGCCACGGGCTGCGTTTTGCACGATCGAAAAAAAGAAAAGGAAAACTGATTTAAAAAGATGCCGCCAAGCGGCATCTTTTTTCGTTTGATTCCATAAATAATGGAAAAATAATACTAATATGCTTGCATTTTGGCAGGCACTATGGTACAATGTG
>JBGVJO010000220.1:0-2899 GCA_045129535.1 Eubacteriales bacterium | reverse complement strand
TTCGCTCGCTGGTACACCCCTTGCGTAGTGATCGTGGCGGCCCTCTTGGCGGTAATTCCACCGCTGTTTTGGGGAAATTGGGCGGAGTGGATCCACCGTGCACTGATCTTTTTGGTGGTGTCCTGTCCCTGCGCCCTTGTGATCTCCGTTCCCCTCAGCTTTTTCGGAGGAATCGGCGGCGCATCCCGTGCGGGTGTGCTGGTGAAGGGCGGAAACTATCTGGAGGTGTTGGCGAAAGCGGACACCGTCGTGCTGGATAAGACGGGCACCTTGACCCGGGGCGAATTCCGTGTCAGCGGCGTATATCCTACGACCGTGACGGTGGACGAATTGCTCGATCTCGCCGCTCACGGCGAGATGTATTCCAATCATCCCATTGCCCGTTCTGTTCGGGATGCCTATGGCAAGACGCCGGACTCCGCACGCATAAGCTCCCCGGAGGAAATTGCCGGACACGGAATCCGTGCCGTGGTGGACGGACAGACTGTGTGTATCGGAAACGAGCGTCTGATGATAGACGCCGGCGTACGTCCTGCCATACCCCGGGAGAGCGGCACCGTCGTCCACGTATCCCGGGAGGGAGAATATCTGGGCTATATCGTGATCCGTGACGGCCTGAAAGAAAACGCTGCCGAGGCGCTGGCGGATCTGCACCGTCTGGGTATCCGCCGCACCGTGATGCTGACGGGAGATACAAAAGCGGCGGCGGAGCAGATTGCTTCCGCATTGGATATAGACGAGGTGCGGGCCGAGCTTCTGCCGGGTGATAAAGTCTCCTGTGTGGAGGAGATGATGGCAGACGATCGGCGGGGAAACGTGGTGTTCGTGGGAGACGGCATCAACGATGCTCCCGTGCTGATGCGCTCCGACGTGGGTATCGCTATGGGCGCCATGGGCTCCGATGCCGCAATTGAGGCGGCGGACGTGGTGCTGATGGACGACAATCCCGCAAAAATCCCCCTGGCGATTCGCATAGCCCGCCGTACGATGGGGATCGTACATCAGAATATCGTATTTGCCTTGGGTGTGAAGGGGGCGATCCTGCTTCTCGGTGCCCTCGGCTATGCAGGAATGTGGGCGGCGGTTTTCGCCGACGTGGGTGTGTCCGTCATTGCCATCCTGAACGCATCCCGTGCGCTCCGTATTCCCAAATAAAAGAAAAAAGACTGCCGCGGCGGAACATTTTCGCCCAAACGGCAGTCTTTTACTATGCACATATGGTGGTGGTGATAGCGGATTGCCGTCAAAATTCACAAAATGTGTATCGAGCTATTGCAATTTTTGACGATTGAGCGTATAATATACTGTGGTTGATCGTGTGCCTACCAAAGGAGGATATGAGTATGGGAAGAATTTTAACGGAGGATTTATTTGATCTTACCCGTTCTGTCGCCGCACCGTTTTTCGTTGCGGATGAGGAGCCCTACCGTGTGCTCTCCGGCCTGGCTGATAAAATTATCGAGTTGGGCAAAACCCTGGATGCGGAACTCTTTGATTCTCCTCAGGAAAACGTGTGGATCGCCAAGAGCGCCAAGGTGGCGCCCAGCGCCTGCATTATGCCGCCCTGCATCATCGATGAGGGGGCGGAGATCCGCCACTGCGCTTTTATCCGGGGCAGTGCTGTCGTGGGCAAAGGGGCGGTCGTGGGAAACTCCACCGAGGTGAAAAACGCCATTTTGTTTGACGGCGTGCAGATCCCCCATTTCAATTACTGCGGCGACTCCATTTTGGGTTATAAGGCTCATATGGCGGCCGGCGTGATTACCTCCAACGTGAAGAGCGATAAGACCAACGTGTGCATCCGCACTGAGGACGGTCGGATCGAAACAGGACTTCGCAAATTGGGCGCACTTGTGGGCGATTTCGTGGAAATCGGCTGCAATACCGTTCTCAATCCGGGTACGGTGATCGGCCGGAATACAACTGTATATCCCTTGTCCCGCGTGCGGGGAATGATCCCTGCCGGGCATATCTATAAATCGGAAACACAGATTGTTCCGAAACGAGAAAAGTAAGAAAGGCTGAATCAGCTGTATGGGTAGAATTTTTGGTACGGACGGCGTGCGCGGCATCGCCAATACGGAGTTGACTTGTGAAAGAGCGCTGGCCATCGGCCGTGCGGCGGCAGCCGTGCTTACCGAGGGATGCAGCCACCGCCCGGTCTTCGTGATCGGTGCGGATACCCGTCTTTCCTCCGATATGCTGATGTGCAGCGTGATGGCAGGTCTTTGCTCCGTGGGAGCGGACGTGATCCGTCTGGGTACGGTGCCCACTCCCGCCGTTGCCTATCTGGTAGGCAAATACGGGGCTGACGCGGGTATCATGATCTCCGCCTCTCACAATCCGGCGGAATTCAACGGAATCAAGATCTTCAGCGGTGACGGATTTAAGCTTCCCGATCTTCTGGAGGAGCGGATCGAGGCTCTCGTTCTCGATGATGCTTCCTCGATTCCTGCGCCTGTTGGCGCCGGGCTCGGCCGTGTCCGTATAGCGGAAAACGCCTGCCGCGATTATATCGATCATATCAAGGAAACCGTGCCTCATTCCATCACCGGGCTTCGTATTGCCGTGGATTGTGCCAACGGAAGCGCATCCGGTACGGCGGAAGCCTTGTTCACCGAATTGGGTGCCGAGGTACATATGCTGGCCGATTCCCCCGACGGAATCAATATTAACGAAAACTGCGGCTCCACTCATATGGAGGCGTTGGCACAGTACGTCCGTGAAAACGGAATGGACTGCGGCGTAGCCTTTGACGGCGACGCAGACCGTTGCCTCTGCGTGGATGAGGCGGGCAATTTGGTGGACGGAGATATGATTATGTCCATCTGTGCCATGGATCTGAAGGAGCGGGGTAAATTGAATCACAACGCGGTGGTCGGAACGGTTATGACCAATT
>JBGVJO010000219.1:0-2568 GCA_045129535.1 Eubacteriales bacterium | reverse complement strand
GCCAACGGCGTACTGGCTTATCTGGGTGAGTTGTAATCGGCGGAATTATTCCGTCTCCTCCATAAGATCCGGGCGTCGCTGTGCCGTCAGCTCCTCTGACTGCGCACGACGCCATTTTTCTATATTGGCATGGTGGCCGCTGAGCAATACCTCAGGCACTTCCCTGTCCCGCCACACGGGGGGACGGGTGTACTGGGGATACTCCAGAAGGCCGTTTTCAAAGCTCTCGTTTTCGTAACATTCAGGCAGAGGAAGAACGCCGTCGATCAAACGGCACACCGCATCGGCCACGATGCAGGCAGGCAATTCCCCGCCCGTCAGAACGTAGTCGCCCACAGACAATTCCTCATCCACGATCTCGTCGATGACCCGCTGGTCAATACCTTCATAATGGCCGCACAGCAGTACCAGGCGATCGTACTGCAGGTATTCCTTGGCGATCTTCTGGGTAAACGTGCGCCCGCGGGGAGACAGGTAGACCACGTGCCGCTTTTCGTCTGCCGGTGCATCGGCCACGGCAGCCTGATAGCAATTATAGATGGGCGGGGCCGCCATCAGCATACCCCGACCGCCGCCGTAGGGCGTATCATCCACCCGGCGGTGCTTATTCTCGGAATAATCCCGGATGTTGATGGCGCGGATGGAGACAAGTCCCCCATCCCTCGCACGACCGATGATGCTCTCGCCCAGCACCGCCTCGATCATACCGGGAAAGAGAGTCAAAACGTCAATTTGCATGGCTGTCCTCCAAGAATCCGTCGATCAGCTTCACGTAGATGCCGCGCTCACGGCTGTCGCCCTCCTCGCCGAGGGAGATTTCCCTCAGAAATTCGGGAACACAGGGGAACATAAAGGTGCTACCGTCCTCCCGCTTCACCACGTAGATATCCTGCCCCGCCGGGGAAAGAACGTCCTCCAATACGCCCACGTTGCCGTACCGCTCGTCGATGACGGGCAAGCCGATCAGATCGGCGATGAAATGGGCACCGGGCGCCAGGGGAATATCCTTCCGGTCCGCATACAAAACCGTATCCCGATAGGGGATCGCCGCCTCCAGAGAGTCAATCTCGGCAAAGGTGGCCAGAACCATATTCTTCTGCACCGACGCCTGCGTCAGCGTCAGCGTTTTGATCACGTTTTTCTGCTTGTCCAAAATATACATCTTCGGCACGCGAGTCAACGTCTTGGGCGAATCGGCCCGACATTCCAGCCGCACCGTACCGCGGACACCGTGAGTGGACGTAATACGGGCGCATTCCAAATATTTTTGAAGCATGTTAACCTCCGGGAAGCGTATTTCTGAATCGGTGCAGGACAAGCCTGCCGTATAATCTGTGTTATTATACCATATTATTTTTCTTTTTGCAATTACCGGGAACAAATCAGCACGGATATCGTCCAAGAGACAGCACCGTGATTTTATGGAAATTATTTAAACATTTTGTGAATAAGTTATTGACATTCTGAAACAATCCCTGTATAATGACCATAGTGGCACCGTGCCGCCAAATCACCCGACGAAAGTGAATGAGATCATGAAATATTTGCTTACCGCACTGCTCACATCCCCCAGCACGCAGAACGATCTGCTCGCGCCTATGACCGGAGATATCAATATCATGATCATCGTTGCTGTGATCCTGATTGCCGCATTCCTTATCTTCGTTCTTTTGAAAAGCGGAAAGAAACGCGACTGACACACAAAAACATAAACGCCGGAATGGATATCCATTCCGGCGTTGTTTTTTATTCTTCCGTAGTAAGCGGAATCTGCTGCTGAGCCTGGGCAGCCTGCCGTTTCTCCATTGCCTCGCGGAAAAGCGTATACAGAACGGCACATACGGGCACCGCCAAGAGAGCACCCAAAATACCGCCGATATTGCCGCCGATAAGCACCGCGGAGAACACGATGATGCCGGGAAGGCCCACGGACGTTCCCACCACCTTGGGGTAGATGAGGGATCCCTCCAGCTGCTGGAGCACCAGGATAAAGATGAGGAACAGAAGCGCGCGCAAGGGGCTGACCGTCAGAATCAAAAAGGCACCGAAGATCTCACCCACCAAAGCACCCACGATGGGAACCACGGCGGTACAACCGATCACCACGGCAATGATGCCGGCGTATTCAAAGCCAAAGATCACCATACCGATGTAGCTGAGCGCACCCAGAATGACGGCCTCCGCGCACTGTCCGCGGATGAAATTGCCGAACACCTCATGGGAAAGCGCGGTAATGTGGAAAACGTGCTCCCGCACCTTTTCCGGCACGAACGCGGTAACGGCACGGCGCACGAAGGCACAAATGCGCTCCTTCTGCGCCAGGAAGTAGATGGCGATAACGAAGCTGAACACCACGTTGACCACACCGCCCGCCAAGGAAGAGGCCAGGGTGGAGGCAGTACCGAAAATAGACGTGGCGCTGTCCCAATCAAAGAAGGAGGACAGAGTATCGGAAAGAAGCTTCCAATCCACACTAAATTCTTCCAACCACTCGGTATCGATTTCAAAGCCGTTTAAGAAACCGATAATCCATTCTTTACTGTCGTTAAAATAGCTGGGCAATTTGTT
>JBGVJO010000218.1:0-1446 GCA_045129535.1 Eubacteriales bacterium | reverse complement strand
AGTCCCTGTTGGCGCTGGTGCTGGTGTATTCGGGCTCGGCGGCGCTGAGCTACTACGTGGCCAAGGGATTCTTTGACACGATCCCCCGTGCCCTGGACGAGGCGGCAACCATCGATGGAGCCTCAAGGTCCACCATCTTTTGGAGGATCACCTTGCCTCTGTCCAAACCCATTGTGGTGTATACGGTGCTCATGTCCTTTATGGCCCCCTGGATGGATTTCATCTTTGCTTCGGTGATTATGAAGGACAATTACGACAAGTATACCGTGGCTCTGGGGCTGTTCCAGATGATCACAAGAGAGAACATCTACGATTACGTTACCGTCTTCTGTGCGGGGGCGGTGGTGGTGGCGATCCCCATCGCGCTTCTTTTCCTCTTTATGCAGAAATATTACGTGGAAGGCGTGACGGGCGGTGCCGTCAAGGGATAATGTATACGGGAAGGAGATCCTTTATGAATGATTTGGGCAAGCGGCTCTCGGAGGAGATGAAACGGGCCCGCTTTGGCAGTATGTCGGTGGTGGAACAGTACAATTTCGTGGCCGAATTCGTGATGCGGGAGTACCGCGGAGAGATCGAGGCCGCCCGGGAGAAAATGGGCACGGAAAAATGCGCCTATTACTTTTCCGCGGAGTTTCTGATGGGGCGGCTGATCTACTCCAATCTCCTAAATTTGGGAATTCTCACCGAGGTGAGGGACGCCATGGCGGAAAACGGCGTGGACATCGCCGTCTTTGAGGAGATCCCCGATCACGCTCTGGGTAACGGCGGTTTGGGACGGCTGGCGGCATGTTTCCTTGATTCCGCCGCCACCGTGGGGGTGCCCCTCCACGGATACGGCATTCGCTATCGGTACGGGCTCTTCCGCCAGGATCTCTCCCAGGGATACCAAAGGGAATTGCCCGACGACTGGACCCGGGTGGGAGATCCCTTCTCCCTCCGTCGGGAGGAGGACGCGGTGAGTGTTACTTTGTCCGGGAAAACGGTGCGGGCGATCCCCTACGATCTGCCCGTGTTCGGCTACGGTGTCCGTATTCCCAACGAAAACACACCGTCGTGTGATACAGCCGGCGCCGGTGTGCGGATTCTGCGCCTTTGGCAGGCCGAGGCGGAAGCGCCTATGGATTTCTCCCTCTTTGACGCGGGAAAATATCTGCCTGCCGTGGCGGAGGCAGAATGGGCCTCGCGCATTACGGCGGTGCTTTATCCCAACGACAACACGAGAGAGGGAAAGGAGCTCCGTCTCCGCCAGCAGTATTTCTTTACCGATGCCTCGGTGGAGGATATCCTGCGGCGTTTTGAGAAATCCCACGGGAAGGATTTTTCCCGTTTGCCCGATTTCTGCCGCATCCAGCTGAACGATACCCATCCCGTATGGGCGATTCCCGCCCTGATTCTGCGGCTGGGGGAGCGCGGCATCCCTTTCCGGGATGCTTTCCACATCGT
>JBGVJO010000217.1:0-4775 GCA_045129535.1 Eubacteriales bacterium | reverse complement strand
TACAACACAAAGAAGAGCATTTACAGTTGGAGGCTGACCAATTCAGACCCCTTGCCGAAAGGCAAGCGTGACTGCCAGCCATTGCGAGAACTGGAAAAGGAAATCATGTCAGACAAGCATGACCAAATTGATTCCTACACTTCCAAGACCGCAACGCTGAATGACCGCTTTGACATGTACATTCGCAGTAAGATTCATCTCAAACCTTCTACCAAGTCAAACTACATATACATGTACGACAAATATGTCAGAAAAACCATTGGTAGAATGATTATTGGTGATATCAATTATTCCGTTATTCAGGACTTCTATAACGACTTGATCACAACCAAGGGGTTTAAGCCTAATTCCATGGAAGTCATGCATACGGTATTGAATCCTGTGTTTGCGAGAGCGGAACTGGATAGCATTATTCGCATCAATCCGTGTCTCCGCGCTATGAAGGAAATTCGCTCGTCCTCTGAGTGGGAACCCAAAAAGGTTACTGTAAGAGAGGCGCTTACCAAAGAGCAGCAGATGGCTTTCGTGCAGTTCTTTAACTCACACGAAGAATACTCCAGGTGGGTGAATATCCTTACTGTATTGCTCGGCACGGGTATGCGAATCGGTGAGTGCATCGGATTGACCTGGCATGATTGCGATTTTCAAAATGACACTATCTCCGTCAATCATACACTTATTTATCGCCAGTGGATTGATAGGAAGTGTTCTTATCAGGTTATGATGCCCAAAACCAAAAATGGCATACGGACAATACCAATGCTCCCTGAAGTCAAGCGAGCATTGTTAGCAGAGCGAGAATACCAGGAACGAGTTGGTACTGCAAACACGATTATTGACGGGATGAGCGATTGGGTGTTTACCAATCGATACGGGACAGTTGTTGCTCCTGATTCGGTTAATAGTGCGATTCAGAGAATTTGCAGAGACTATAATGAAGAGGAGAGAGCAACGGCTAGAGCAGCTCACCGAAAGGCAGAGCTGTTGCCACACATTACCAACCATACACTACGACATTCCTTCTGTACCAGATTGATGGAGACCGGAACAAATCTAAAGGTTATTCAGCAAATCATGGGACATGCTGATTTTAGCACAACGATGGATATTTACACTGATGTGAGTGAGCGATTCAAGCAGAGAAGTGTGGAGAAGATCCACGGAGATATGTGCCTTGGATAACACATGGCGACAGGGGTAAAACCTGTCGCCAATTGGCTATGTCGCAGTTCTTGCAAAATTCAGAGAGATGTGGTAAAATACATATGCAGAAATTTAGTGGAAATTGCCACTTGCGGAGAAAACCATATTTTTCGATTTTACCACCGTTTTACCAATGTTGACCGCGGGGTTATGCCGAGTTATGAGGGGATATGAGAGGTTATGCGGAGGTGAAAAAATTAGAGTTTTTCTGGGATTTTATGAGCCTTTATGAGAGAGTATGAGAGGTTATGAAACGTACCAAGATATTCCCCACAATGAAGACAATTGACTAAACAGACTGTACACTCCTATGCACGGAGATGTTTGTGGTACAAAGTTGTGCTTGGAAAACAAGACAGTGAAAGGATGCTGGATGTATGAGCATGAATACAGGCCACGTTATTTTAAGCCAAGGTGAGGTTGAACTTTGGTCCGGTAAACCGAAAAAAAGCGCATTCATTGCCACCAAATCGCTGACGATGCTTCCGCTTGCCTTTGTTTGGCTTCTGATTGATTTTCAATTCATCCAATCGTCCCTGCAAAACGGGGAAGATGCAATGATTATACTCCCCTTTTTTGCGCTGCACCTTATGCCCGTTTGGATTTGGCTTGCGAATGTCATCACCGCCAGCCGACGTTGGACAAACACTACGTACTACGTTACCAATCGGCGCATCATTATTCAGGGCGGATTTTTCGCTGTGAACGAAACGTCTTTGTTTTATAAAGACTTAAGGAATACACGGCTGAATATTGGATTTTTGGATAAGTTGTTCCATACGGGAGATATTTGCTTCGACGACGGCTATCAGTACGACAGAAGACATTCGAGAAATAACGGACTTGTTTTGGGAAATACCGGATTCGTTTTTGAGGATATGGAAGATGCGTCCGAAGTATATAGTCGGATTCAAAAGATTATTCTGGATATACAGACGGATATGGAATACCCCAACGCTCTTCGCCCGGATGTAAATCCCGGTTATACGACGGAATATCGCCCCTGAT
Source organism: Eubacteriales bacterium (assembly GCA_045129535.1). Lineage (GTDB taxonomy): Bacteria > Bacillota > Clostridia > Oscillospirales > CAG-272 > SIG701. The sequence goes on along the minus strand of JBGVJO010000217.1, from coordinate 2,564 downwards.
GCAGATTTTCACAATAAAGGCAACTGACTAAAATAAAATGCCCTATGACTGAAAAGTCATAGGGCATTTTTGTATAACAAACCATGTGACAATTAGACTATGAAAGGAAAATCAGAGCAACAACTGCTAGGTGAACAATCGGAATGAAGCTATATATACCAATTTTTTTCTTGTTTATGGTGAGATTCAAAGAGACAATGTAAGAAATCGAGTATGCCCCGGGCAACAACATTACGACACTAGTAACAATCGCCTCCAGAATGCTATCTGCCATAAAAAGATTTGCCAAAGAGATCACACTGCCCAATATGGTTATGAGTGAAAGTGGTATAGGAAGTGCAAGTATAACAAATAAAACAATAATCAACACCTTGTTTTTTATGGTGGTTCCCTCGCATTCTGGTTTATCGGATTTTCATCATTGTACTATAAAGCATTGGGAATGTCAATGCTTCTTTATTTAACAAAATCTTTTTTCTGTCCTCACTGGGCCGTTTATATCCCCTGCGTCTTTTTCAATTTGTCACAGCCTTTTTCGTCAAACAAAACAAAAAAATGTGCCCCGCCAAAACAAACCTTGACCATATCAATGCTTGCATAAAATCGGCGAATATGGTATACTTTTAGTACAAAGGGTCAGTGTATTCTGACTCGGTTGTATGAACTGTAATTGGAGTGACTACTATGCAAAAACAATACCCTTACGAAGGTTGGCGTGGATTTGAAGGCGGCACTTGGGTGCGCGAGATCAATATCCGCAGCTTTATTCGTCATAACTATACACCCTACGACGGCAACGAGGACTTCCTCGAGGGACCGACGCAGGATACGTTGGATCTGTGGGAACAGGTAATGGATCTGGCCCGGCAGGAAAGAGAAGCCGGCGGTGTGCTTGACATGGACACCAAGATCATCTCCACCATCACTTCCCACGGCCCCGGTTATCTGAACAAGGACAAAGAGAAGATCGTTGGTTTCCAGACCGACAAGCCCTTCAAGCGCGCTATGATGCCCTACGGCGGTATCCGTATGGCGGAGAAGGCTTGCGCGGACAACGGCTACACCATCGATCCCCAGGTGAAGGAATTCTTCACCACCCACCGCAAGACTCACAACGCCGGCGTGTTTGACGCCTATACCCCCGAGATGCGTGCCTGCCGTTCCAGCCACATCATCACCGGTCTGCCGGATGCCTACGGCCGCGGCCGTATCATCGGTGACTACCGCCGTGTGGCTCTGTACGGCGTGGACCGTCTGATCGAGGACAAGCAGGAGCAGAAGATCCGTACCCGCTCCGCTATGTATTCCGACGTGATCCGTGACCGCGAGGAGCTCTCTGAGCAGATCCGTGCTCTTGAGGATCTGAAGAAGATGGCAGCGTCCTACGGCTACGATATCTCCAAGCCCGCTACCAACACCAAGGAAGCGATCCAGTGGCTGTACTTCGGCTACCTGGCCGCAGTTAAGGAGCAGAACGGCGCCGCTATGAGCCTGGGCCGTACCTCCACCTTCCTGGATATCTACGCAGAGCGTGATCTGAAGGAAGGCACCGTGACGGAGAAGGAACTGCAGGAGCTGGTTGACCACTTCATCATGAAGCTGCGTCTGATCAAGTTTGCCCGTACTCCCGAGTACAACGCACTGTTCTCCGGCGACCCCCAGTGGGTAACCGAGTCCATCGGCGGCGTGGGCATCTGCGGACGTCACTTCGTAACCAAGATGTCCTACCGTTACCTGCACACCCTGCACAACCTGGGCCCGGCTCCCGAGCCGAATCTGACCGTTCTGTGGTCTGTAAATCTGCCCGAGAACTTCAAGCGCTTCTGCGCCAAGACCTCCATTGAGACCTCTTCCGTTCAGTACGAGAACGACGATCTGATGCGCTTCACCCACGGTGATGACTACGCCATTGCCTGCTGCGTATCCTCTATGCGTCTCGGTAAGGAAATGCAGTTCTTCGGCGCCCGCGCCAATCTGGCCAAGTGCCTTCTGTACGCCATCAACGGCGGCGTGGACGAAATCAGCGGCAAGCAGATCGGCCCCAAGTACCGCCCCATCACCTCCGAGTATCTGGATTACGACGAGGTTATGGAACGCTACGACGATATGATGCGTTGGCTGGCCGGTGTGTACGTAAACACTCTGAACATCATCCACTACATGCACGACAAGTACTGCTACGAGAAGCTGCAGATGGCGCTCCACGACAAGAAGGTAACCCGCTGGTTTGCTACCGGTATCGCCGGCTTGTCCGTTGTGGCGGATTCTCTGTCCGCTATCAAGTTCGCCAAGGTTAAGGTGATCCGCGATGAGAACGGACTGGCTGTGGACTACGAAGTAGAGGGTGATTTCCCCAAGTACGGCAACGACGACGACCGCGTGGACGACATCGCGTACGATATCGTGCACCGCTTCATGGAGCACGTCCGTAAGAATCACACGTACCGTGACTCCATCCCCACCACCTCTATTCTGACCATCACCTCCAATGTGGTCTACGGCAAGGCCACCGGTTCTACTCCCGATGGCCGCAAGAAGGGTGAAGCCTTTGCTCCCGGTGCCAA
>JBGVJO010000216.1:0-1439 GCA_045129535.1 Eubacteriales bacterium | reverse complement strand
CTACCAATCTGGACGGCGGTTCCTCATCCCTTATGATTGTCGATGGGGAATACTTAACTACCAGTGCGTATTTATTTGGAGAAAGGGTGGTCGCCACGGCGATTTTGGTGAGAAAACAATGAAAAAGACGTCCCACCCTCGCTTTTGGAAGGTGTATCGCTTTGTTACCGGGCTTCTTTTGTTGCTGATTGCCTCATTTTTCCTATTCTTTTATGATTATATGGGTGCATACGAGAAGTCCCAGCCAACCTACGTTGCAGAGAAGTATGCACTCTCGTTAACAGAAGCGGATTGGCGCATACTTTGTGTGGAGAAAACAGCGGCTTCCTCTACAATTTTTGAATCTCCGGAGCGGATCGCGGATGCATATGGTCTGGCTTTCCAAAGCATAGACGGCGATATGGCGGTGCAGCCGGATCATTCTTCATCCACAGCAGAGTTGTGGCAATACATAATTATAAAAGGAAATATTCCCATCGCGTCCGTCTCCGTTGCGGCTGCATCGAAGGGAAAATACGGTTTCGGTACGTGGGAAATCCGTTCTGTGGAGGCTGTTACGGAGCATCTTAAAATTGAGGCGACGGACTACGACATCACGGTTCCGGCCGGTAGTGTGGTATCTGTCAACGGACGTGTTTTGGGTGAACAGTTTTTGAGTAACACCGACGCCACGTACGGTTTCGCACATCCACTTGAGAATGCAGATTCTATCCCGTGTGATATGTACACGGTTCGCGGCATCCTTTCGGTTCCGGAAATTGAATGTGTCTGGAACGGTACGGCGTGCACCGGAAGTGTGGAGAACAATATATGGCAGTTTGCCTATCCTGTGTCCGGTGAGAAAAAGTACACAATCAGTGCACCCACGGAGGCGACTGTCTTTGTCAACGGCACCGCTCTGAATCAAGAGTATATTGTCGACGAACGTCCGTATAGCTATTCTGTCTATGATTCTGCGGATACAGCGCTTCCCACTGAAACGGTCTACCGTGTTTCCGGATTGCTTTGTGAGCCGGAGATTACCGCTGTACTGGGCGAAAAAAAACTGGATGTGGAAGTTGAAGCTGACACGTTCCATTACCACTATCCCGGCGAAATGTTGTACCGACAAATCCTGTGCGTTCCTCAAAATAGCATAGTGCGTGTAAACGGTCGCATCGTAGGTGATGATTTTAAAGAACAGGCTACCCCTGCCTATCCGGAGTTGTTCGGCGACGGAAAGGTACCCGTTTATATGGACAGATACGTCATATCGGGAATATATAGCGCAAGTGAGGATGTGCAGGTGCTCTTGAACGGAACAGAGTTGCGTATTGAAGAGTCCCGGGAGGGAAGGGTACTCACGTATAACGCCCTTTATCCCGATACCTCCCACGAAGAGGTGCACTCGACTGCTGTGACTTTCTGCAAGGATTATTTTGCTTACACAGCCGGCGGAT
>JBGVJO010000215.1:0-2991 GCA_045129535.1 Eubacteriales bacterium | reverse complement strand
ATTCTGAGTGCGGACAAGCTGGCCACCGCGAAATCCGATATGTGCATTCTGCATCCCCTGCCCCGCGTAAACGAAATCAGCGTGGCTGTGGACAAGGATCCCCGCGCTTGCTATTTCAAGCAGGTACTGAACGGCAAGCTGATGCGTATGGCACTGATCATGAAGCTTCTGGACGAAGCCGCAAAGGATCCCAGCCCCGTTTGCGACGAGCAGCCTGCCGTGGCCTTTGACGGTTGCCACTGCAAGAATCCCCGCTGCATTACCACAACGGAGCAGGAGCTGCCCCATCTGTTCAAGCTCACCGATGCCGCCCAGGAAACCTATCGCTGCATCTACTGTGAGAGCAAGCTGATCCGCTGACATAAAACGCCATATTTTTCAATCCATCCGTGGTAGAATAAATCTGCCACGGATGCTTTTATTTGGCCGGATTCCCCAAAGTTGTTGACATATCAACATCCTGGGTGTATAATAGATTCGTTGATTATTTATAACTTCACGGAGACGTATATGTTCGATCGCTTTGAACGATTTTCCCTGGCTATTACCGAGATATCCCGTTACTGGCACAAGATCGCATCCGATGAGATGGAGCAGTACGGACTTAAGGGGCCTCATGCCATCTATCTGTTGACTATGGACCGCTTTGAGGACGGCATCACGGCCTCCCAGCTGAGCGAGGTGTGCGAAAAGGATAAGTCCGACGTATCCCGGGCTATGTCGCTAATGCAGAAAAAGGGGCTGGCCGCCCGGGTGGATGCCCACGGCAATCCCTACCGCGCCCTGCTTCGCCTGACCCCCACCGGAAAAAGCGCCGCAGAGCACATCCGCAAAAGAGCCCAGCTGGCCGCCAACCTGGCCGGCGCAAAGCTGTCGGAGGAAAACCGCGCTATTTTTTACGATGCACTGGAAAGCATCGCTACGAATTTAAGGGACATCAGCAAAGATGGCCTTCCCAATGCATAAATGATTCGATAGTAAGGAGTTTATACTATGAGTGAATTTGTAATCGTTACCGATTCTGCCTGCGATATCAAGCCGGAGATGCTGAAAGAATGGGGCGTACAGCACGAGCCGCTGACCTTCCGCTTCAACGATTCCGAAGCCGAATACGCCGACGGCAGTGTGGATATTAAGGAATTCTACGACAAGATGCGGGCAGGCGGCGTGGCAAAAACCGCTGCCGTAAACGTGGAAACCTTCTCCCGCCGTTTTGAGAAATATCTGGAAAACGGCGTGGACGTGCTGTATCTGGGATTCTCCTCCGGCCTCAGCACCACTTACAACTCCGGCCGCATTGCGGCGGAGCAGCTCCGTGAAAAATATCCCGAGCGGAAGATCGTTACCGTGGATACGCTGGCCGCATCCGCCGGTTACGGATTGCTTGTATATCTGGCTGTACAGAAGAAAAACGGCGGTGCCACCATCGAAGAAACCGCTGCATTTGCCGAGGAAACCAAGCTCAGCATCTGCCATTGGTTCACCGTAGACGATCTCGTTTACCTGAAACGGGGCGGCCGGGTCAGCGCCACCACTGCCTTTGTGGGCAATGCTCTTGGCATCAAGCCGGTTATGCACGTGGACAACGAAGGGCACCTGATCAACATCACCAAGGTACGCGGCAGAAGAACCGCCATCGCTGCCTTGGCGGACAGATACACGGAATTGGCCGTAGAGCCCGAGAACGGCAAGGTCTTCATCTCCCACGGCGACTGCCTGGGTGACGTACAGGAACTGGAAAAGATCCTGAAAGAACGGCACAACGTTTCCGTAGACGTGATCACCGACGTGGGTGCGGTCATCGGCTCCCACTCCGGCCCCGGCACGCTTGCTCTTTTCTTCGTCGGAAAAAACCGTTGATCCGCCACTTCTGCCACATTGTTAATTAAGGAGACTACTGCGTGATGTTCGATACAAAAAAGAAAAAATCCGCCAAGAAGAGCGAGGGCGGCGATCTGAAATACCTGGGCGGTTTGCTGCTTGCCAAAATGGCCTTCGGCGGTGCGGCCCGTCTGCGCTCCAATGCGGACGAGGTCAATAAGCTGAACGTATTCCCCGTGCCCGACGGCGACACCGGTGACAATATGCGGATGACGGTGGAAAGCGGCATCGCTGCCATCGAGAATCTGGACTCGGACGACTTGTCCGAGGTAATGAAGGTCCTCTCCCACGGCATGCTGCTGGGCGCCCGCGGTAACTCCGGCGTTATCCTCTCCCAGTTCTTTGCAGGCATTTCCAAGGGTCTGACCGGCACGAAGAAGGCCGATCCGGCTGCGCTGGGACACGCGCTTGAACTGGGTGTAAAGCAGGCCTACGGCTCTGTTATGACCCCCACCGAGGGCACGATTCTGACTGTTGCCCGCGAGGCGGTGGAGTATGCGGTAGAGCGCATCACCCCCCAGAGCACCCTTCGCAGTTTCTTTGCCGATTTGGTGGGCGAGATGCACGATTCCGTGGATCGCACCCCCGAAATTCTGTCCGTTTTGAAAGAGGCGGGCGTGGTAGACAGCGGCGGAGCCGGTCTGTTCTACATTATGGACGGCTTCAATCGGGTGCTCAACGGCGAGGAAATATCCCAGGAAGAAGCGGCTATGCCCAAAGCTACCGCCAAGCCCCTGGCCGATTATTCCGCTTTCGGCCCGGACAGCGTGATGACCTTCGGCTACTGCACGGAGATGCTGCTCCAGCTCCAGAATTCCAAGGTGGACGTGGATGCTTTTGACGTGGAAGCTCTGAAGGAATTTTTGGGCAGCATCGGTGATTCGGTTGTGGCGTTCAAGACCGAGAGCATCGTGAAATTGCACGTGCACACCTTCACACCCGAAAAGGTACTGGCTCACTGCCGCACCTTCGGCGAGTTTTTGACGGTCAAGATCGAGAATATGACCCTCCAGCACACGGAAAGCGAAAACGAAGTCTCCTTCGTTATGAAAGCGGAGGCTCCTGCTGAAGAAGAGCCTGTCGTGGAAAGAAAGCAATACGGCGTCGTGG
>JBGVJO010000214.1:0-4036 GCA_045129535.1 Eubacteriales bacterium | reverse complement strand
CACAGATAATTGGTCTATGATAATCTTTTTTTCGTTTTGCCATAATTCCGTCCTTTCTTCTTTTATGAAATTACTTCCCCATCAAGTATTCATCGATTGCCTTGGCCGCGGTTTTGCCCGCACCCATGGCGAGGATGACCGTAGCGGCACCGGTAACCGCATCGCCGCCGGCGTACACGCCGGTCTTGCTGGTAGCGCCGGTTTCTTCCTCCACGATGATACCGCCGTGGCGGTTCACCGCCAGGCCTTCCGTAGTGGATTTGATCAGCGGATTGGGTGAAGTACCGATGGACATAATCACCGCGTCCACGTCCATTACGAACTCCGATCCCGGAACCTCAACAGGACGGCGGCGACCTTTCTCATCCGGCTCGCCCAGTTCCATACGGATGCACTCCATACCGATGACGCATCCGTTTTTCGGATCCCGCGGATCGCCGGGATTATGATAGCCAAGAATTCTTGTGGGATTATTGAGCAGTTTGAACTCAATTCCCTCCTCCATGGCGTGCTCCACCTCTTCCCGGCGGGCGGGTAGCTCATCCATAGAACGGCGGTACACGATACACACGTGCTCCGCACCCAATCGGAGCGCCGTACGGGCGGCATCCATAGCCACGTTGCCGCCGCCGACCACCGCCACGTTCTTTGCACGGAGGATAGGTGTGGTGGAATCGGCACGGTAGGCCTTCATCAAATTGGAGCGGGTGAGAAACTCATTGGCGGAGTACACGCCCTTCAGGGACTCGCCGGGGATGCCCATAAAGCGCGGCAGGCCCGCACCGGATCCTACGAACACGGCCTCGTATCCGTCCTCAAACAATTCGTCAATGGTAATGGTCTTGCCGATCACCACGTTGGTTTCAATGTCCACGCCCAATGCGCGGAGCGTATCCACTTCCTTCTGCACGATGGCTTTGGGCAGACGGAATTCGGGGATGCCGTAGACCAACACGCCACCGGCCAGATGGAGCGCCTCAAATACGGTCACCTTATACCCCTTCTTCGCCAGATCGCCGGCACATGCAAGGCCGGAGGGACCGGATCCCACCACAGCGACGCGATGTCCGTTGGAGGCCGGCACTGCCGGCGCGTCAGTGCAATAAGTATTATGCCAATCTGCCACAAAGCGTTCCAGGCGGCCGATGCCTACCGGCTCACCCTTGATGCCGCGAATGCATTTTGCCTCGCACTGGGTTTCCTGGGGGCACACACGTCCGCACACGGCGGGCAGGCTGGAGGAGCGGGCGATGATCTGATACGCCCCCTCAAAATCCCCTTCTGTGATCTTCTCAATGAAGGCGGGGATATGGATATTGACGGGACATCCCGTCACGCAAGGCATATTTTTGCAATTCAGGCATCGAAGTGCCTCGTCCACGGCCGTCTGCTCATCATAGCCAAGGGCTACCTCGTCAAAATTACGGGCACGCACCAGGGGATCCTGGGTGGGCATTGGATTCTTTTTCGGGTTCATATTCGCTGCCATTTACCGCACCTCTTTTTGGAACAAATTGCAAGTTTCTTCATAGGCGTGCCGCTCGAAATCCCGATACATGGAGCCACGCTGCATTGCCTCATCGAAATCCACCAAAAAGCCGTCGAAATCCGGGCCGTCCACACAGGCGAATTTCGTTTTGCCTCCCACGGTAAGACGGCATCCGCCGCACATACCCGTGCCGTCGATCATAATGGGATTCATGGACACGGTAGTTTTGATGCCGTGGGGCTTGGTCGTTGCCACAACAAATTTCATCATAATGAGAGGACCGATGGTGATGACCTCATCGTACTTCTCCCCTGCCTCGATGGCCTCCGCCAAGGGGGCTGTGACCACGCCTTGCCGGCCGTAGGAGCCGTCGTCAGTCATGATGGTCAGTCGGTCGGATACCGCGCGGAATTCCTCCTCCAAAATGAGGAGATCCTTTGAGCGGAAGCCGATGATGGAATGCACCTCGCATCCCAGCTCGTGGAATTTGCGGGCAACGGGCAAGGCGATGGCACAGCCTACGCCACCGCCGACAATGCACACCTTTCTCACACCTTCCGTTCCGGTAGGCTTGCCCAGCGGACCAACGAAATCGGTGATAAAATCACCTTCTTCTTTGTGGTTCAGTTTCTCCGTCGTGGCGCCCACCACCTGGAAGATAATGTCTACCGTCCCGGCAGTGCGGTCGTATCCGGCGATGGTAAGAGGGATACGTTCTCCCTCCTCATCCACACGAAGGATAATGAACTGGCCCGGCTCCGCCTTTCTTGCCACGAGGGGTGCCTCGATGGACATATAGGTAACCGTCGTATTCAATGCTTGTTTTTTGAGAATTTTATACATAATCTTGTTCCAATTGTATTTTGTCGTTAATAATACATAATTTCAACCTGTTTTCCGATACGGGAAAGCACGTCGGACAATTCTTTGATCAGGTGCATTTTGATGTTGAAATTGATCGGCAGAGTGGGATTCTGATGGGAAGGATTGACCGCACATCCCACAAAGAAATGGATCTCCGTGGCATCCACGCAGAGCATACGGGCGATGCGGGACGCACCGTCCTGTCTGTCGCCCCATTCCTCGTAGCTCTTACCGTCTTCCAGATATTTTCTGGCCAATTCCACCACGCGGTTGACGGTAATAACACCCTCCGTCACCAGATCGACACCCTCCAATTCCGCCACCGGAGGAATGCCGGGGTCGATATATTCAAAACCCACAGTCAATTCCTTTCCCAGATGTTGGGAGGCGATGGAAGAGGTAGTGCCGCCGCATACGATATGCTTGCCCTCTTTTGCAAAAAATTGGGACATCATCTTATAGTTATCATTGGGGTTAGAGGGCGGGCCGTACAACAGATTTACGGGCTGGCTGGTACGGATACGCACCGTGCAAACGGTAGCATCATCCGCCGGTCTGCCGTCATACAACCGCTCACACTCATCCAGAAGCAACGAAGTGATCTCCATAGCGGACGCCTTGTTCTCAAAGTGCTGTTCCACATAGTCTATAATATCCTCACGCCGCCACCCGAAGGCAAACACCCCACCGACACCGGCGTGCTCCACGCCGTCGCTGAATGCTATGAAGACGTCATTTTCCTCCAAGTCAATCTCCGAGCGCAGGATCTCCTTGCCGGCGATGGTGGTACGAACTGTGGGAATCTCATAGTTTTTACCGTTACGCAAAAGGATTACCCGGGGGTTATCATACTGAATGATCTCCGCACGGCTGTTATTCACGAAATGCAGAACGGTAAAAGTGGAATACGCCACGCGGCGCACCGCACAGACAGGCAGTGTGGCAATGATGGTCTCCACCGCATCTTCCAGCTTCATTCCGGCCGCAATCATAGTAGAGATGATCTTGGCGGTCAAGGTGGAGAGAATGCTGGCCTTTACGCCGCTTCCCAATCCATCCGCCAACACAATGACCGTAGACTTACCGTCCTCCGTGTTGGCCACCTCCACGTGGTCACCGCACAACTGCTCTCCTATATGGTTCAGGCTGACGTAGCCAATATCGGTACAAAGCTTACTGCTCGTGCTCATGGCTCATAGACTCCTTCAGCTTGGTTAAAGCAATTTTGGTCTCTGCTGCCGCCTCACCCAAAAGGGACGCAATCTCCTGTACGACGCGCATTTGTTTATCCACCACTTTATCGGCAGTATCCGCCGTCTGTTCCAACAGTCTCTCGTGATACTGACGGTCGGATTCCTCGGTGGTCACATCGCGAAGGAAAGCAAGAAGCAGCTGGGACGGAGCATCATGTACGATGGTCTGCTCCAGATAGATGCCATGCTCCGCATAATAGTCCCGCCGTCCCACCACGGGGATTTTATTCTGCAGTACTTCCATAAAGGGGACGGGATCCATAATGTTCATAACGGGCTGATCCACCACGTCGGACTCATAATCAATATGCAGCATCTGCATAGCCGCGCGGTTGATTCTCTGCACTTCGTAATTCTCGTTCAGAATCAGAATACCGTTGGGCGTATTATCCAGCAAAGTGGATGTAAAATGCTCCGATTTTTCCATAAG
>JBGVJO010000213.1:0-2015 GCA_045129535.1 Eubacteriales bacterium | reverse complement strand
GAAAACGGCGTAGGTATGATGGCCTCCATGGTTCATGAATTGGAGGTAGCACTTGATTGCATCAGCACGGAAGACCGGCTGACAAAACGTTCCATCTCCATCGCCACCGGCGAGGCGGCATACGCTTATATCTGCGGCTTGGTAGGAAAGATTCAGCAAATCTGCCCGATGATTGAGTGCGACGTCTATTGCGTCAAGAATAATTTCTTTGGCGGTCAGGTCAACGTATCCGGTCTGATCACCGGCCGAGATCTGGCAGAGCAGCTGAAGGATTGCATTCTGGGTGATGAATTACTCTTGCCGCGCACAATGCTTCGCTCGGAGGGTGACTTGTTTTTGTGCGACATGACGCCAAAAGAATTATCCGAGCAACTTGGAGTTCCCATCCGGTTTGTATCCAACGACGGCGCGGATTTCCTGGATGCCGTCCTTGGCTGCGGCGGGGAATTGCTCAGCGAATAATGATAATAACCCAATTTGACTAATACTAAGAAATGGACTGATAAATATGGCTAAACCAGTACTGGCGATCGTTGGACGACCCAACGTCGGAAAAAGCACACTTTTTAACAAGCTGATCGGTGAACGCCGCGCCATCGTGGAGGACGTTCCGGGCATTACCCGTGACCGTATTTACGGAGAAACGGAATGGAACGGCCGCAAAATGATCGTCATTGACACGGGCGGTATCGAGCGCGACACCGACGATATCATTCTGTCAAAAATGCGCGACCAGGCACAGATCGCCATCGATACGGCAGACGTAATTCTGTTCGTATGTGATATCCGCACCGGACTTTTGCCCGATGACCGCGATATTGCCGTAATGCTGAAGAAAAGCGGAAAGCCTGTCATCCCGTGCATCAACAAAGCCGATTCCACCGGACGAGTGCCTGCTGAATTCTACGAGTTCTATGAGTTGGGCTTCGAGATTGATCCCATCCCCCTCTCCTCCATCCACGGTACCGGCACCGGTGATATCCTGGATGCAGCACTGGATGCACTGCCCGTAACGTATTCAGAGGATGATGACGACGACCGCATCCGCGTTGCCGTTATCGGCAAGCCCAACGCCGGCAAGTCCTCTCTCGTAAACCGCATTCTCGGCGACGAGCGTATGATTGTATCCAATATACCCGGCACCACCCGTGACGCCATCGACTCCCAGCTGGATAACGAATTCGGCAAGTATACGTTTATCGACACAGCCGGCATCCGTCGACAGAGCAAGGTAGACGACCGCATTGAGAAATACAGCGTTCTGCGTGCGAAAATGGCTGTGGAGCGGGCCGACGTATGCATTCTTGTTATTGATGCAAACGAGGGCATTACCGAGCAGGACGAGAAGATTGCAGGTCTTGCACACGAAGCCGGAAAGGCCACCATCGTTGCGGTGAATAAATGGGATCTGGTGGATAAGGATAATACCACCACCAATTCCTTCAACAAAAAAATCGGCACTGCCTTGGCCTACATGTCCTATGCACCGATTCTGTATATTTCCGCTCTGACCGGTCAACGAGTCAGCAAGCTGTTTGAACAGATCAACTACGTTCACAATCAGACCAACATGCGTATCTCCACCGGTATGCTCAATGACGTACTTGCAGATGCAGTCAGCCGTGTACAGCCTCCGTCCGATAAGGGCCGTCATCTGAAGATCTATTATATGACACAGATCTCCGTGGCTCCGCCCACATTCGTTTTGTTTGCCAACAGTATTGAGTTGTTCCACTTTTCGTATCAGCGATATATTGAGAACTGCCTGCGCAACACGTTTGGCTTCCGCGGAACGCCGATCCGACTGATCGTACGCCAGAGAGGCGACGACAAAGAAGAAACCTAAAATATCGAGAGGGATTTATGTCTTTTACTGAAATTATGTACAAAGGGTTCCTTGGGCATTATCTGGGAGAAACCGGCACGCAGAGCGGCCTTGCGTTTCTTATGCTGAGCGCGCTTGGATTCCTTGTGGTTGTGCTGGCATCCTATTTGCTTGGCAGCTGCAATTTCGC
>JBGVJO010000212.1:0-10734 GCA_045129535.1 Eubacteriales bacterium | reverse complement strand
AACAACAGCATAAAGATACCGATCACCCAATCGATATAGGCACTGTCGTAATATCCGATGCTGGCATTCTTGATGCCGAATCCGCCGGTTCCCGCCGTTCCGAATGCGTGAACAAAGCTATCAAACAGCGACATACCACCGCACAGAAGAAGGACAACCAATATGAGCGTCATAACGGCATAGATCAAGTACAAAATCCGCACGTTACGGCGGAGCTTCGTCACCAACTTACCGAAAGTAGGGCCGGGTGTTTCCGCTTTGAGGATATGTACGGCACTGTTTCCCTCATCCTTACCGTCGGAATTTCCGGGAAGGAAAGCGATCGCCAAAGCAAGCACTCCCATGCCGCCCACCCAATGGGTCCAGCTTCGCCAAAACAGGAGGCTGGGGGAAAGCGCTTCCACATCCGAAAGGATGCTGGCACCGGTAGTGGTAAATCCGGACACCGTCTCAAAAAAGGCATCCATAAAAGCGGGAATCTCCCGACTCAGATAAAACGGAAGTGCTCCGAACAAAGAAAACAGCATCCACATTGCCGTGACGATCACAAAGCCCTCCCGGGCATAGACACGTTTTTCTTTAGGCTTACAGAGACTAAAAACAAATCCCGTCACAAGCATGCCCAAAGCCGGCAACAGCAGTGGAAGAAAGCATCCGTCGCGGTAAACAACCGACACAATAGCAGGGGGAACGAACAGAAGCGAAGCCAGTGTCATAATCCGCCCCAGGTAGTACACAATGAGCCGTTTATTCACGGATATATCTCCTTTCTTTTCATAAAGGAAACCTTATTCAACGATCTCGTCCAGATCCTGGAAGTAGCGGTTGGTGGTGACAACGATAACGCTGTCATTCTTCATAACGCAATCGTTACCGGAGGGAATAATCACTTTATTGCCGCGGATAATTCCCGCAATGAGCAGATCCTTTTTGAGAGTCAATTCCCGCAGGGAGACACCCAAAATCTTACTTCCCTCCCGGGCAATAAATTCGATAGCCTCGACGCGGTCGTCTACCAGCTTGTACAACGTGGAAATATGGCTGCCACCGGAATTCTGCACGGCACGAACGTACTGCACGATCATATTGGACGTCAACTGCATGGGCGAGATCAAGCTGTCCAGACCCACGCTGGCCGCCATTTTTTTCAAAGACGGTCTGTTAACGCGCGTGATGATCTTTGCGTCGCTTTGGCTCTTGGCAAACATGGACAGAATGATATTTTCCTCATCCATACCGGTCAGAGCCACGCAGGCATCCACATCGGCCAGACCTTCACTGAGCAAAAGGTCCTGATCCGTTCCGTCACCGCAGATGACCGTTGCCTTGGGGAAAGCATTGCTCAGCCACTCACAGCGTTCCCGATCGCACTCAACGACCTTGACACGGATGCCGGACTCCAGAAGCTGTCGGGTAAGGTAATAGGCAATCCGTCCGCCGCCGATAACCAGCACGTTACGAATACGGGTAACGGCCGTTCCCTGTTCTTTGAAAAACGAGGACAAATCCGCATGGGATGCGGTGAGGTGGATATGATCGCCTGCCTTCAAAACGAAGTCACCGCTGGGGATAATTACGTCGTCCCCACGGGATACGGCACAAATCAGCAACTTGGACTTATAAACAGAGGGTAACTTAAACAGGGACAGCCCGTCCAGGGGACTTCCCTCCTCCACCTTGATTTCCGCCAGATCGATACGCCCCTTTGCAAAGGAATCCACCTTGATGGCAGAGGGCATACGGATGATGCGGGAAATCTCACCGGCGGCATACAACTCGGGATTGACCATAGCGGACAGTCCCAACTCATCCCGCAAAAACGGCAGATGGCTGGACAATTTCGGATCCCGCACACGGGCAATACAGCGATGGGTTCCCATTCTTTTGGCCATAACGCAGGACAGAATATTGATTTCGTCCTGGACGGATGTTGCAATCAGCAAATCCGCCTTGTCCGCGCCGGCCGCCAACAAATCCTCATAGCACGCGCCGGATCCCTCGATGCCCATAACGTCATATTCGGTTTCGGCATAGTCCACCACTTCAGTATCCGGATCAATGATGGAAATATCGTGATTCTCACTGCGCAGGTGCTGCACCAGGCTCAATCCGACTTTTCCGCCGCCAACAATGATGATGTTCATACGTTACCTCTCACGAAAATCGTTTGTCTGTGTGTTTTTGAATACAACTACAGACACAATCGGGTTGTATCACCAAACGGGAAACAGCTCAGAGGTGTAAAATCCGCTGAGCTTTCTCCGTTATTATGCTTTTTTCAATATATTCCTCATCATTCCACAGGACGCATATGCCAAATGTTCTCTGCATACTCACGGATGCTGCGATCCGCCGCAAAGAAACCGGCCTTGGCAATATTGGTAAGAGATTTCTGAGACCACGCCGTGCGGTCGGTATACGTCTTACGCATATTTTCCGAAGTGGCAAAATAGGAATCAAAGTCCGCCAGACACATATACGGATCGGAAACACCGTATCCGTACAGCAAATATCCTACGATATTGGTGAAGCTGTTGCCGGCAAATCCTCGGCTGAGGGAGTCCATAATGCGGCGCAGGCGCTCATTTCCCTGGTAATAGGACAAGGACGCATAGCCGTTCTTCCAAAGCTCATCTACCTCCTCGGAGCGCAGACCGAAGATATAGATATTGTCCATACCAACGGCTTCTGCCATCTCCACGTTGGCACCGTCCATAGTACCGAGGGTGAGGGCGCCGTTGATCATAAACTTCATACAGCCGGTACCGCTGGCCTCTTTACCGGCCAGGGAGATCTGCTCACTGATATCGCTGGCAGGCATCAGTATCTCGGCGGTGCTGACGTTGTAGTCCTCCAGATATACCACACGGATGATCTCGCGCATCCTGGGATCCCGCTCGATCTCCTGACCCAGGCTCCAGATCAGCTTGATGATATCCTTTGCCATATAGTAGCCGGGTGCGGCCTTACCGCCGAAAATAAAGGTGGTAGGCTGAATATTGGCGTTGGGATTTTCCTTCAGCTCGTTATAGTAAGCGATAATCTTGAGCACGTTCAGAAGCTGGCGCTTATACTCGTGCATACGCTTTACCTGCACGTCGAAGATGGAGTCCGGATCCACCGTCACACCACGCTTCTTCAGCATTTCGGAGGCAAAGAACTTCTTGTTCTCCGCCTTGATCTGTTGCAGACGGGCAAGGACAGAGGTGTCCTCACGGAATTTCAGGAAGTTATCCAGCTGGGTGGGATCCTTGCGATAGCCGGTGCCGATGCACTCATCCAAAAGGCCCGACAGGCCGGGGTTGGAATAGCAAAGCCAGCGGCGGTGGGCGATACCGTTGGTCACGTTGGTGAACTTATACGGCATAGCCTTGTAGTAATCGTGGAACACGCTCTTTTTCAGAATCTCGGAATGGAGCGCGGATACGCCGTTGACGGTATGGGAAGCGGCTACACTCAGATTCGCCATACGGATCTGGGAATAGCCAACGATGGCCATACGGGAAATGCGGTCCCAATCGCCGGGATACATATTCCAAAGATCGGCGCACAGACGGCGGTTGATCTCCTCGACGATCATATAGATGCGGGGCAGTTTCAGGCGGAACAGATCCACGTTCCACTTCTCCAGCGCCTCAGGAAGCACGGTATGGTTGGTATAGGACACCACCTGGGTAACAACGGACCAAGCCGCCTCCCAGTTATAGGAGTAGGTATCCATCAGAATACGCATAAGCTCCGGCACGCACAGTGCGGGATGGGTATCGTTGATATGGATGGCCACCTTATCGGCAAAGTTATAAAGGGATCCGTAGGTATTCAGATGCTCGGCAATGATGCTCTGCAGGGATGCGGATACCAGGAAGTACTGCTGACTCAGTCGCAAAAGCTTACCTTCGTCGTGATCGTCGGAGGGATACAGCACCTTGGAGATTACCTCCGCATCGGTGTTCTTCTGCAATGCCTGCACGTACTGTCCCTGGGAGAACAGATTCATATTGAATTTGGTGGTGTTGTGGGCCTTCCACAGACGAAGCTTGTTCACAGTCTTAGAATCGTGACCGGAAATAAACATATCGTACGGAACGGCCTGCACCTCGTCGTATTCGGTATGAGTAATAGTGCAGTGGCCGCTGTCCCAGCTTTCCTGCACGTGACCGCCGAAGCGGACGGTGTAGGCCTTGTCGGTGCGGGGGGCCAGCCACGCGTCACCGAAATTCATCCATACGTCGGGCAATTCCACCTGGTTGCCGTCGATAATCTTCTGTTTGAACAAACCGTACTCATAGCACAGGGAGAATCCCATAGCGGGATAATCCAGCGTGGTGAGGGAGTCCATAAAACAAGCCGCCAGACGGCCGAGACCGCCGTTGCCGAGGCCCGGATCCGGCTCCATATCGTACAGGGATTCCAGATCAAATCCCAACTCCTTGAGAGCCCCCTCATACTGATGGGCAAGATCCAGATTCCAGAGGTTGTTCTTAAGGGAACGGCCGATGAGGAATTCCATGCACAGATAGTACACGGTCTTCTTACGCTGTTTCTTCAGCTGTTCTTTATAATCTGCGCGCTTCTGCGCCAGGATGTCTTTAACGCTCAGGATTGTTGCCTTATATACCTGCTCCTGATTGGCCTCATCCGGTGTAACGCCAAAATATCTCGCCAATTTTTCCGTCAGATTCTGCTTAATCTGCGCCTGATCCAAAACAGTGTTCATATAATTAATTCCTTACGTGTTGAAATAGACACAAAACCAAAGGGGACACCCTCACGGCATCCCCTTGCGGTATGTGCCGAACTATCGGCAATTATTATACCATATTTTTTTCATCCGGTAAAGGGGGAAAGCCAAAATTCCTGTATTATCAGGCATTTCAGCCCGCTTTAGTTGTTTATGGAGCGGTACAACTCCAGGTACTTTCCGGCGGATGCATTCCAAGAGAAGTCCACGCGCATCACGTTCTGCATGAGGGCTCGCCATTTTTCTTTATCGCGGTATAGATCCAGTGCGTTCTCCAGCACGTGCATCATCTCGTGCGCATTATAATTGGTGAAGGAGAATCCGTTGCCCTCCCCCGTATACTGATTGTATGGGTGGATGGTATCGTACAGTCCGCCCGTTTCACGGACCACAGGCACCGTGCCGTAGCGGGAAGCGATCATCTGGGCCAGACCGCAAGGCTCACTCTTGGACGGCATGAGGAACATATCCGCACCGGCGTAGAACTTCTTGGACAAGGCCTTATTGTACTCCAGCTTTGCGCAGAATTTACCGGGATACCGGTACGCAAGATCGGCAAAGAAGCCTTCCATATCTCTTTCACCCGTACCGAGGAGGGCCACCTGCACGTGGTTGCGGCACAAAAATTCCTCGATCACGTGTCGGATCAGATCAAATCCCTTATGGGTGGCCAGGCGGGAGATCATAACGATCAGCGGCACGTCCGGATCGGGTGCAAATCCGCAGATGGATTGCAAATCCATCTTATCCTTCACCTTGCCGGACAGATCGTCCTTGGTGAACACGGCGGCGATCTCCGGATCCGTCTCACAGTTGTAGTATTCCGTATCGATGCCGTTGATGATACCGCTCAGTTTATCCTGACAGGTGTACAGAATGTGATGCAACCCGGCGGAATAATACTCCGTCATAATCTCGGAGGCATAACGGGGGCTGACGGTGCTGACACGGTCCGCACATACAAGCGCGCCCTTCGTCAGATTGATGGCACCGTTGTATTCCACGATGGATCGATCCCATTCCGCCAATTCGAACACGTCGCCCAGGATGGAGAAATCGTACACACCCTGGTATTCGATATTGTGAATGGTGTACAGAACGCGGATATGCTCATAACCGGGCATCAGACTGAATTTCCGCTTCAGATAGATCACGGCGGGTGCTGTCTGCCAATCGTTGGCATGCATAATATCCGGGAAGAACTGCATAACAGCCATCAGCTCCAGTACGGCTTTACCGTAAAAAGCAAAGCGTTCACCGTCGTCGTAGCTGCCGTACAAAGCGGCACGCTTGAAGTAGTATTCGTTATCGATGAAGTAGTAGGTAACCCCCTCGCGCACGGTGCTCCAGATACCGCAGTACTGGCTGCGCCAGGAAAGACGGACGGTGGTCTCGCACTCAAACTTCATGGAAGCGCCAAACTTTTCTTTGATGGACGGATACATAGGAATGACCACGCGGACATCCCCCGCCTCGCCCAGGGATCTCTTTACGGCGATAGGCAAAGAGCCCAGCACGTCCGCCAAGCCGCCAGTGGAAGCATACGGCAGTGCTTCCGACGCCACATACAAAATCTTCATAGCATTCATCCTTTCTAAGTGGGAGAAATGACCGCGGGGCATCCGCGGCCACTCCGTCATCAGATCATTTTGCCTTTTTCAATGTAATAAGGCTGTACGTCGCAGCCGGAAAGCATACGTCCGTCACGGATAACCACGTTTTTGTCTGCAATCACGTAATTGAGGAACACGTTCTCACCGGTGATGGTATCCTGCATCAGAATGCAGTTCTTCACGGTGCAGTTGCGGCCTATCTTTACACCGCGGAACAGAATGGAATTCTCCACCGTTCCCTCGATCACACATCCGTCGGCGATCATGGAATTCTTTACGTTGGAGGTCTCGCTGTAATACGTGGGTGTGGAATTGCGGACCTTGGTATAGACCGGCCGATTGGGCACGTCAAAGAGAGACTTGCGTGCGTTGTCGTCGGTAATCTGCTCCATGCTGCAGCGGAAGTAGTCCGCCAAAGAGGACACGCAGGCGAAATAACCGTCGTATTTGTACACGCGGAAGTTCTTTGTATCCTTATAGCGGTTGATAAAATCACGGGTCATGCTGTTGTAATCGTGAGCGATGGCATCCTGCACCATATGAAGCAGATAATCGGTACGCATTACCACGATATTCAAAGCAACGTCCGCCTCACCCGTAAAGTTCTTCGGGTACGGCAAAACGTCGGTGATACGGCCGCTCTCATCGGAGGCAAACAATACGTTGGCCGCAGCCTGCCCCTCGGTGAGAGTCATGGTTTTCACCGCCATGGTAATATCGGCCTTGTTCTTGATATGATCTTCAATGATCGCCTTGAAGTTGACGTTGCAGATCACGTCGCAGTCGCTCATAACCACGTACTCGTCTTTAATTTTGGAGATGGAATTATACACGCTCTTCAGCGCCTCCAGACGAGTAGTATAGGAGGTCTGGCGGGTGGTATCTCCGGCCATAATATTGGGCGGAAGAATCTTGATGCCGCCGGAACGGCGGGCCAGATCCCAGTCCTTACCGCTTCCCAGGTGGTCCATCAGAGACTGATAGTTGGACTGTGTAATGACGTCGATATTGAATATGTTGGCATTCACCATATTGGACAAGGTGAAGTCGATGAAGCGGTAACGGCATCCGAACGGAACGGATGCAATGGTGCGGAGTCTCGTGAGCTCCGGAATGTTATTGTCATGAATATTGGAAAAAATAATTCCTGTAACAGCCATTGTACATCCCCTCCTTACTTATGCGCAATTTCAGCCAGGTATTTGACGTTGACCATTGCTCCGCCCGGAATATCCGTACCGGGAGCAATACTCAGTCCGCTTCCCACCAGGGCAATATTTTCCGGAGTACTCTTGGTGCGTCCGATCACGGATCCGGCACCGATTTCCGTATCGCTGTCGATGATGGAGTAATTGACGGTGGCCCCCTCGCCGATGGTGACACCACTCATGATCACGGAGTCCTTCACGTAGGCACCGCGGGCCACCTTAACCCCGGCGGAGAGCACGCAATTTTCCACCACGCCCTGGATTTCACAACCCTCGGTGATCATGGAATTGGTAACGCGGGCAAAGTCCCCGATCAAATGCGGCGGCTCAGCGTTGTTGCGGAAGTAGATACGCCAGGCGGGATCGTGGAGACGGAAGGCAGGATCGCTTCCCAAAAGATCCATATTGGCCTCCCACAGACTGCCAATGGTTCCCACGTCCTTCCAATACCCATCAAAGGCATAGGCAAACATACGGCACCCATCGTTCAGCATAGCGGGAATCACGTTCTTGCCGAAGTCCTTGGAGGAGTTGGGGTCTGCCTCGTCCCGGATCAGGTACTCGGCCAGAAGCTTCCGATTGAAGATATAGATACCCATGGAGGCCTTGGTACTCTTGGGATGCGGGGGCTTCTCCTCGAATTCCAAGATGCGGTTGTCCTCATCGGTATTCATAATGCCGAAGCGGCTGGCCTGATCCAGCGGCACGTCCAAAACGGCGATGGTACAGTCCGCACCCGTTTCCTTATGCTGCTTCAGCATCTTGCTGTAGTGCATTTTATAGATATGGTCACCGGACAAAATCAGCACGTAATCCGGATCATAACGGTCAATGAAATTCAGATTCTGATAGATCGCATTGGCGGTACCCTTATACCAGTCTGCGCCGTTGCTTCCCTGATACGGAGGCAGAACGCGTACGCCGCTGGCCACGCGGTCCAGATCCCAGGGCTCACCGTTACCGATATACTCATTCAGAACAAGCGGCTGATACTGAGTCAAAACGCCCACGGTATAAATACCGGAATTTACGCAGTTGGACATAGGAAAATCGATGATACGGTATTTGCCGCCAAACTGGACTGCCGGCTTTGCCGTTTTCTCCGTCAGCGTGTACAGACGGGATCCCTGGCCGCCGGCCAGGAGCATAGCCACGCACTCTTTCTTCTTGTACATTTTCGTCACCTCGTATCGTTTATTTACTGAGCGGAAGATCTTTGCTTTTGGAATATCACAGCGCCGTGCGGCGGAAGCGTTATAGAAATTGTATGCGTGCGGCTGCCGTCTTCATGCTTGACGGAAACAGTCTTGCACGCTCCGTTGAGACGATCCTCGCCGCCAAACGCAGCGGCATCGGTATTGAGTATCTCGTTATACACTCCGCTCTTCGGAACCTTTATCATCAAATTATCCCGCCGGACGGGAACGAAATTCAAAACGACGACCAATTCGTGGCCTGCCGAGTCAATGCGGCGGTAGGAAAGGATTCCTTCGTCCGCGTTATCCGGGTCGATCCACTGGAAACCGTCCCAGCCGTCATCAATCTCCCACAACGCGGGATGCTCCCGATACAGATGATTCAGCGTCTTCACAAAATGCTGCATCTGGGCGTGGCGGGGATACTGGGTCATAAACCATTCCAGGCTGTTCTTATAATCCCACTCACGGAACTGAGCGAACTCTGTGCCCATAAACGTAAGCTTCTTACCGGGCAGGGTCATCATATAGGTGAGGAACGTGCGCATGGACGCAAACTTATCGTCGTACGCGCCGAACATCTTGTCGATAAGAGATTTTTTGCAGTGTACCACCTCGTCGTGGGAAACGGGGAGAATATAATTCTCCGAAAAGGCGTACATCAAAGGAAACGTGAGTTTGTTATGGATACCGCGGCGGAACAGCGGATCCGTCTGCACGTATTCAAACAGGTCGTTGGACCAACCCATATTCCACTTGAAATTGAATCCGAGGCCGCCATCGTAGACGGGCTTGGTAATCATAGGCCAGGCAGTAGACTCCTCTGCCACCATCAGAATATCGGGGAACTCCCCAAACACGGTGCTGTTCAATTTACGGAAGAACGCGATAGCTTCCTTATTGTGGTTGCCGCCATCCTCGTTGGGGATCCACTCACCGGGGGCCCGGTCGTAATCCAGATACAGCATGGATGCCACCGCATCCACGCGAAGACCGTCTGCATGATATTCTCTCAGCCAGAACAGTGCATTGGAAATGAGGAAGGACTGCACCTCGGTTCGACCCACGTCGAAACAACGGGTACCCCATCCCTTATGCTCCATCCGATCCCATCCCTGGTATTCGTAAAGAGGGCTGCCGTCGAACTCGTACAGGCCGTGGGCATCCTTCGGGAAGTGGGCGGGCACCCAATCAAGAATGACGCCGATTCCGGCGCGGTGCATGGTATCCACAAAGTATTTGAAATCCTGCGGCGTGCCGAAGCGGCTGGTGGGAGAATAGTATCCCGTTACCTGATATCCCCAGGATCCGTCAAAGGGATGCTCCATCACGGGCATCAGTTCCACGTGAGTATATCCCATTTCCGTAAGGTAAGGCGCCAGTGTATCCGCAATCTCGCGGTAGTTCATATAGTTCTCGCCGCCCATCACCGTAGCGTCGTTCTTCGTGTGCCAAGAACCCAGATGCATCTCGTAGATGTTCATGGGCAGCGGATAGAAGTGGCGCTTCTTTTTCCGACGGCCGATTTCGGAATTTTTCTTGCGCTGCATCATCCATTCCCCATCTTGCCAATCGTAGGAGATATCGGTACGAATGACGGAAGCGCTGTCAGCGAAGGGCTGATTCTGCAGAGCGTAGGGATCGGCTTTCATAATGGTACGCCACCCGCGGCGGATCGCATATTTATAGTACGTTCCCTCCAGGGAGGTAGTGCTGATGATGGTAGCCTCCCACACACCGGAATCCGGCATACGGGTCATGGGCCATCCATCGGTCCACGCACAAAAATCACCGATCACGCGAACCTCGTCCGCATTCGGTGCCCACACACGGAACGTATATTGATACGGTGCGTCCCCGGCCACGGCATGAACGCCCAAAAATTCATAAGAAGCGTAATTGGTTCCCTGATGGAACAAATACAGCGGCAAAGAGCCCTCTTTTTCTTCAATCATTTACAAACTCCCGATTCTTCA
>JBGVJO010000211.1:0-12929 GCA_045129535.1 Eubacteriales bacterium | reverse complement strand
ATTACGCCTAAGGAGAGGGCATTTCTCTTCGCGGATGGCGAAGAGTGGATCATCACGGCCATCCAGACCAACGGCAACGAGGACAATTACGATACGATTTTGAGCCACAAATCCTTCCCCGTGACGGCGAAGGAGGGCGTGATCCGCTTCACCTACACCTACGAGGAGGAGGGGCAGTATCTGTTCTTCCTCTCCCGTGAGGAAAAGAAGATCGCCGAACTGTTTGTGTACGCCCTGGAGGAGGATCTGTATGCCCTCACTCCCTTGAAGGGCGATTTCCACTCCCACAGCATCCGCTCCGACGGAAAGCGGGATCCGGCTGCTCTGGCGGGACATTTCCGTGAGCAGGGATACGATTTCTTCGCTCTGACGGATCACAACCGATTCTATCCGGGCTACGAGGTGGATGAGGCCTATGCCTGTGTGAAACTGGGCATCACCCGCATCCGCGGAGAGGAGGTCCACGCACCGGAGAGCAACGTGCACATCGTGCACGTGGGCGGAAAATCCTCCGTGGCCGATCTGTATTTTCATCATCAAGAGGAGTATGCGGCGGAGATTGCGGAATACGAAGAGCGCGTACCGGCGGATATTCCCGAAATGTACCGCTATCGCTACGCCCGGGCCATGTGGGCTACCGACCGCATCCACGAGGCGGGAGGACTTGCCATTTTTGCCCATCCTTATTGGCAGCCGAAGAATGTGTGCGTGCACAACGTGCGGGATCAGTTGGCGAAGATGTTCTTGACCAGCGGTATGTTTGACGTGTATGAATTGGTGGGTGCCATGGGTCAGGTGGGCATCAACCGCTCCATCAATTTGTGGGCAGATCTGCGCGCGGAGGGGTTGAAGATTTCCATCGTGGGCTCCAGCGATGTCCACGATCTGGAGAGATCCGCCACCTTCTCCCACACGTTCTCCATTTGCTTTGCGGAGAAGAACGAGAACGATTCCATCATTGACGCTGTCCGTGCAGGCATGAACGTGGCCGTAGAGGCAGCCGGTGAGGGATACGATCGCCACTATCGCTGCTACGGCAATTTGCGGCTGGTGAGCTATGCCCACTTCCTTCTGCAGCATTACTTCCCCCAACGGCAAAGAATCTGCCAGGGCGAGGGTACGGCCATGCGTGCCTATCTGATGGGCGAGGTGGATGCCGCTATGCTGGAAGTACAGGTGGCGTACAGCAATGACTGGCGGGACCGTTTCCTCGGACGGAAGCCGCCGCTTCTTCCGTCGGCCGCT
This sequence comes from Eubacteriales bacterium, assembly GCA_045129535.1. GTDB lineage: Bacteria > Bacillota > Clostridia > Oscillospirales > CAG-272 > SIG701. Next base: position 11,684 of record JBGVJO010000211.1, on the reverse strand, counting down.
ATCCGGGATTTTGAAGCGCGGGCGTTGGCAGTCCACGCAACGGGGCCCCTCACCAAGGGCAGCCGCATCAAGCCGAAGATGACCCCCGAGAAGAAATAAGAAAAACACCGCCGAGCCAGCCTGGCTCGGCGGTTTCTATTTACTTTGGCATATCCGCCCCGAACTCTGTCCAGGCATCGGTGAGAGGCGGCAGGGCGGTGAAGCACATTGCCTTCCCGCTGATGGGGTGGACAAAGGCGATTCTGTGGGAGAAAAGGGCGATCTTCCCCTTGCCGCCGCCGTATTTTCCATCCCCCAGAAGGGGATGCTTGCGGGAGGCAAACTGGACGCGGATCTGGTGGGTGCGTCCCGTGTGAAGCCGTACGTGCACGAGGGAATTTCCCGATCGTGTAGCCAGGGTGCGGTAGTCCAGGGATGCATCACGCACACCGCGGCGCTGTTTTTTCACCACGAAGGTCTTGTTGCGCCCCTTATCGTGATACAGAAGATCCTGCATCTCGCCCGCGGGATCGGTTTCGCCCGTCACCACTGCCAGTTATTCCTTCTCGAATTCCCGACGGGCGATCATTCCCGATAGGGCGGCGGCCGCTTTTTCCGATTTGGCGAAGACCATCACGCCGGACACGTCCCGATCCAGCCGATGGACAACGCCCACGTATGGGGCATCCCCGGCACCGTTATTGGACAGGTATTCCCCGATAAGACGGGGCATTCCGTCCCCCTCGGAGGCGACGCCGGCAGGCTTGATCACAGCGAGAGTGTGGCTGTCCTCATACAGTACGTGCAGATCCATAAAAGATCCTCCTCGGAAAAAATGGGGGACGTGCACGCGGCAGATCCCCCGGGATGGCATCAGCGGATGCCGTAATTTTCGATGATGTAGTCCATATCCTTGTCGCCGCGGCCGGACAGATTGATCAGCACGGAGCCCGTGCCCATCTTCTTGGCCAGCTGGATGCCGTAGGCAACGGCGTGAGCGCTCTCGATGGCGGGAATGATGCCCTCCATACGGGACAGCTCAAAGAAGGCGTCGATGGTATCGTCGTCGTTCACCACGTCGTACTTCACGCGGCCAAGCTCATGCAGGAACGCGTGCTCGGGGCCGGAGGACGGATAGTCCAGGCCGCTGGCCACGGAGTAAACGGGCGCGGGTTCGCCGTTCTCGTCCTTCAGCATAATGGAGTTGAAGCCGTGCATAACGCCCTCAGTGCCGTACTGGAGGCTGGCGGCGTGGTCGCCCATCTTGGGACCGCGGCCCAGAGGCTCGATGCCGTAAATGTCCACGGGATCGTTCAAGAATCCGGAGAAGAATCCGGCTGCGTTGGAGCCGCCGCCCACACAGGCAACGATGGCATCCGGCAATTCACCGGTCATCTCGATAAACTGCTCGCGGGCTTCCTCACCCACCACGTGCTGGAAATCCCGCACCATCATGGGGAAGGGATGGGGGCCCACCACGGAGCCGATGCAGTAGACGGCGTCCTTATATTCCTTGGCGTACGCCTCAAAGGCGGAGTCTACGGCCTCCTTCAGGGTAGCCAGGCCGTGGGTGACTTCCACCACGTTGGCGCCCAGGATCTTCATACGGGCTACGTTGGGCGCCTGCTTTTTGATGTCCACAGATCCCATATAAATGTCGCATTCCATGCCGAAATAGGCGGCAGCGGTGGCCATAGCCACGCCGTGCTGGCCGGCGCCGGTCTCGGCGATGACCTTTTTCTTGCCCATATATTTGGCGAGAAGTACCTCACCCATACAGTGGTTCAGCTTGTGTGCGCCGGTGTGGTTCAGATCCTCACGCTTGGCGTAGAGCTGCACGTTGCCCAGCTTGGTGGACAGGCGCTCCAGGTGGGAAATGGGAGTGGGACGTCCCTGGAATTCCCGACGGATGCGGCGCAATTCCGCAATGAATTTGCGGGATTTGCAGATGGTGAAGTAGGCCTCGGTGATCTCGTCCATGGCCGCCTGCAATTCAGGCGCGATGTAGGAGCCGCCATACTTGCCGAAATAGCCTTTTTTATCGGGATAATTTTTCAGATAGCTGTCAAAATCAACGCCGTTGAAGTTCATAACTGTTCCTCCGGATAATGAGTGTGATGTATGTAAGAATCAGAGTGTACGAATATCGGCTTGGGGTCGCCATCGTCTGGTGAGAAGTGTCATAAAATCCTCCTGAAAACAAAAACGCCTCGACAGAGAAATACGTCTGTCAAGGACGAATACGAACGATTCGCGGTGCCACCTTGATTCACGGCAAGCCGTGCACTTTGCGGGATACTGTCATATCCCCGGCAACTGACGTGTGCCATACGTTGCAGAATACTCGGCCACAGCCTTTGACTGCACCCTCCGCGGTCCATTTGATGATCTGTGTTTCGCCCGATTTCCAGCGCCACGGGCTCTCTGTGGAGGCATAATCACCTTTATCTCCGCATCAACGGTTTGATTGTTGCCATTATAGCACTCTTTTGCGGCGTTGTCAAGGCACGGGGCGGATTTTTATACGCTAAAGAAAAGGGATCGGTTTTACCCGATCCCTTTTGGCTGTTTTTTATTTACCCGATACGGTGACGCCGCCGAATGCCACGTAGGGCAGAACGGTTGCGCCGTCGCAAACCACCTCGGAGGAGATGGCCACCACGTTCTTGAGCAGATCGCCCAGATTGCCGCTGATCATGGTCTCGCTCAACGCGCAGGTGATCTTTCCGTTCTCAATGAGGAAGGAGTTCTTCGCTACACCGGAGAAGTCACCGCTGGTGCCCGGCTCACCGCCGGAGAAGCGACCCACGAGGATACCGCGCTCAATGCCGGCAATGATGTCCGCATACGCGGTGTCGCCCGGCTTCATCACGATGGAGTAAGAGGAGTTCTTCGCACGGGGCAAGCCGGTTTTGTTGGCTACGTAGCCGGACAGCATAAAGCTTTCCAGCACGCCGTCTTTGATGATATCGTAATTCTCGGACAGGAAGCCCTCGCCGGTGAATCGCTCGCCGCATACGATACGCTCATCCAGGGGAGCGGCAGAGATGGTGATGGCGGGATCCGCAACCACCTTGCCCAGGGAGTCCTTCCAGGGGCTGGTCCCGTCCAGAAGCGTGCCGTCGGTGGCAAAATTGCCCAGCGCACTGCCGATGAAGGTGCCGAGGGAGGAAGGCGGGAGCACGGCTACGCCGGTGAATTTGCCTTCCAGGGGTTTTGTTTCCAGCTGCTTCGATACGTTTGCGAGATCCTCACGGATGGTGCCCAGCTCCATAAAGGGAGTGTCCAGCCGATCGGTGATTACACCGGAGCCGAAGAAGGAGGAAGATTTCTCGCCCTCGTGGGCAGAGAACATCAGCTCAATTTCGTAATTTCCGGAGACGGTCTCGTATTCCACGCCAAAACTGTTCTTGAACACGGTGTGGCGCTTTTTGTGGGTAACGATCATCTGCTCCATCAGGATCAGAGGGAACTGCTCCCCGATCTGACGCATCAGCTCTGCCGTGCGGTCAAAGAGCAGATCCAGATCTGCCTCGGGCGCGCCTGCGGTGAAGGAGCCGTTCTCGGATTTCTCCGCAAATACCCAGGCGGGATCGGCTGCACCGGATTCCGCGATAGCCAGGCAGTTCACGGCCGCGGCGGCGATGGACTCGTCGTCCAGGCGGTTGATGCCCACAGAACCCTTTTTGTCGTCCTTGACGGCGGTGAGGGTAAGGGAATTGTCAAACAAGGTGCGGAACAGAGAGAACTTACCGCCGTCCACGTTGAACTCGTGGGTTTCGGTGAAGCGAACGGAGCACTGTGCCTTGTCCGCGCCGTTATTTTTCAGTGCCGCAAGGGATTTATCGGCGATCATTTTCAAATCATGCATATCCGTTACCTCCTTATCTTCCGCCTACCATTACGCGGCAGCGGATGTCGGATCCGCCGCAGCCAACGGGCATAGGCTGTTTCTTTCCGCAGAAGCCGGAGCTGGTCCACGTCATCTGATCCGATACCATATCGACGGTCTTCAGCATCTCGAAGGCTACGCCGGAGATGGTGGTGTCCAGAAGGGCATGGCCCAGCTTGCCGTTCTTGATTTCGTAACCCATGCAGACGCCGAACATAAACTCACCGGTGGTGTCTGCCTGACCGTTGTTGGTGGAGGTGAAATAGTAGCCGTCGTCCACGGAGGCGATCATATCCTCCAGCTTATCCGTGCCGGGGAGCACTGCCGTATTACGCATACGGATCAGGGGCTCGTCAGAGAAGGACCAGGCGCGGGCATGACCTGTTGCCTTCATGCCAAAGTGATCGGCACTTTCGCGGCTGTTCATAAAGCCAACCAGCACGCCGTCCTTGATAATATCCGTATCGGTGGCGGGAGTGCCCTCGTCGTCCAGATATACGGGCAGGGGTGCTTCCACGCCCAAGGCGGTGTGAGCGAAGTCTACCAGGCTGACCTTCTCGGAGGCAACAACCTTTCCCAGACTGTGGGCAGCCACGCTGCCGCCCAGTACCAGATCTGCCTCCACGGTATGGCCTACGGCCTCGTGGGCCAGCATACCGGTCAGCGCACCGGAGAGGATACAGGTCTTCAGGCCTGCCTCCGCGTATACGCCCTCCCGTTTCTGCATAAGACGGTCGTACATTTTGTCGATTTCTCCGTACAGCTTGGCGGGATCGGTGAAGTTCATATCGAAGGTGCCGCTTCCGCCGTACGCCTCAAACAATTCAATAGGCGTGCCGGAGGTGGTTTCGCTGTTGAGGAATACGTAGATGTAGGAACGGGGGGAGATGGTGTGTCCGCCCTGTCCGTCGGAGGTGATCAAGAGCTTCTCCATGGAATCGGAGGTGGCGATCACACCGCGGGAGGCCAGATTCGGATATTTTTCGGCGATGTATGCGTCGATGGCACGGGCGAAGTCTGCGTACAGCTTCTGCTCGGGATCGGAAATATCCGAGGTGAGAGGGCGGAATCCGTCCGCGATGGGAGTCAGGGGACCCTTGCCGGCGGGAGCACGGCGATCCATAAAGCGGGCGTTTTCATCCGCCGCCTTGAGGACGGCGCGGACTGCGTCGTCGGAGCACTCTGCCATGGAGGAGAATCCGTACACGCCGTTTTTGTATACGCGTGCGGACACGCCGGAGATTTCCGATTTAGCATTGGCGGTCAGATTGCCGCTGAGCAGGGTCACCCGGCTGGAGCGATTCAGCTGTGCACGAAGCTCAGCGTGGGCGTCGCCCGGCAACAGGTGTTTGTGAGGGGTAATGATATCCTGAAGCACGTTGTCATACCTATCCCGCGAAAGCGGGAATTTCCTTTCGTTTAGTATTGGTGCGGGATTTATCGGATGCCGATGAGGGCACCCATGGCGCCCCGCATGCCGCGGGACGCTCTGTGAGAGTGATACCGTTTTGGATCGCAAGCCGTGCAGGCCGGGGATATATCGATCTGCTCCTCCGTCAAACCGGCGGAAAGCAGGATGGTTCGGTTCATCTTCACCACGTCGGCGTATAGCTTGCCTGCCCGATGCTCGATGTGATCCCGGGCAAATTCCGATCCCCGGGCACTCGCTACCGCATCGCAGAAATCCTCGCCTACCTCGTAGCAGCAGGCGTGGATCGCTTGGCCGATGGCACAGCGAACGGAGGGGAGCTCCCCTCCCATGTCCGTGATCCGTCGGATCGCCTCGGCGGCGATGCCGGATACGGTGCCACGCCACCCGGCGTGGGTGGCACACACGATGGGAGATCCGTCCGCGCGGCGGGAAGAGTACAGAATCGGCACGCAGTCCGCCACCCGGATCATAAGAAGTACGCCCGGTGTGTCGGTGATAAAGCCGTCCCCCTCACCCCCGTGGGGCAGGATCACGCCTGTACCTCGATCCGCTTCCGTTACGGAGCGGATGATGGCGGAGTGGATCTGCGGCGCGCAGACCACGGCGGTTTCGTCCAAAGTATCTCCCGATACGGCACGGGCAAGGATACGGATGTTTTCCCGTACCACCTCGTGGGGATCCCCGTGCCCCTCCGCCACGTTCATGGCGGCGGTGTGGGAGAGGGTGCTGACACCGCCCGCCCGAGTGGAGAAGCCGTGATACAGATCCGCTTCGTCAAGGGACGAGGATTTTTCCAGTATTCCGTCGCGGTAAAACACGGCAATCACTCCTTTCGGGAACGGTGTGTCTGAAAAGTTTTTGAAGTGGGGCTTGGGGAGGAGCTTTTTTCAAAAAGTTCCTCCCCAATATGCTTGTGATATTATTTCAGAGTGAGTACGCTTTCGTCCCACATGGCGGGAGCCTCATAGCCCAGCAGATTCACGGCGGTAGCCGCTACGTTGGACAGACCGAAGGTGCCTCGGTCTTCCTTGACGGTGTAGGAATCGGCGTAGAAGTTGTCGTAAATGACCAGCGGAACGGGATTCAGGGTGTGGCTGGTCTTGGCCTTGTAGGAGCCGTCCTTGTTCAGCTTGGGTGCGCCGGTCTTCTTATCCAATTCAGCCATCTCATCGGCGTTGCCGTGGTCAGCGGTGATCAGTGCCACGCCGTGGAGCTCATCCACTACGGACAGAATGCGGCCCAGCTGCAGATCGAGAGCCTCCAGAGAGCAGATGGTGGCCGCCAGAGAACCGGTGTGACCCACCATATCGCCGTTGGGGAAGTTGACTCTCAGGCAGGGATACTTGCCGCTCTTCAGCGCATCGATCAGTGCATCGGTGATGAGGGCGCACTGCATCCAGGGACGCTGCTCGAAGGGAACGATGTCGGAGGGGATCTCCACGTAGGTTTCCAATTCCTCGGAGAACTTACCGGACTTGTTTCCGTTCCAGAAGTAAGTCACGTGGCCGTATTTCTGGGTCTCGGAGATGGCGTACTGTGCCACGCCGGTGTCTGCCAGATACTCACCCATGGTGTTCGTGATCTCCGGGGGATTTACCAGATAGCGGGAGGGAATGTGAAGATCGCCGTCGTACTCCAGCATGCCCGCATAGGCAACCTTGGGAGCGCGAACGCGGTCGAACTTGTCGAAATCTGCGCCGGCCTCAAAGGTCTTGGAGATCTCGATGGCGCGGTCGCCGCGGAAGTTGAAGAATACCACGCTGTCGCCGTCCTCGATGGTGCCCACAGGCTGGCCGTTCTCGACAATAACGAAGGGAGGCAGATCCTGGTCGATGACCTTGGTCTCGGCGCGGTAGGTCTCAATCGCTTCCTTGGCGGTAGCAAATTGACGGCCCTCGCCCAGTACGTGGGTCTTCCAACCCAGCTCAACCATGGCCCAGTTGGCTTCGTAGCGGTCCATGGTGATCTGCATACGTCCGCCGCCGGAGGCAATCTTGATATCAAAGGAGCCGTCCCGCATGGATGCGATGAATGCCTCAAAGGGCTCTACGTAATCCAGCGCAGAGGTCTCACCTACGTCACGGCCGTCCAGCAGAATGTGCACGCGCACCTTCGCTACGCCGTCTTCCTTGGCACGGATCAGCATAGCCTTCAGATGATCGATGTGGGAGTGCACGTTGCCGTCGGAGAACAGACCGAGGAAGTGGAGGGTGCCGCCGTCCTTTACGTTTCCGACGATCTCTTTCCATGCGTTGGAGGTAAACATCTTGCCGGATTCGATGGACTGGGATACCAGCTTCGCACCCTGTGCGAATACCTGGCCGGAGCCGAGAGCGTTGTGGCCTACCTCGGAGTTGCCCATATCGTCGTCAGAGGGCAGACCGACAGCGGTGCCGTGGGCTTTCAGCTTTACGGTGGGATAAGAAGCCATCACGCGCTTCAGATTGGGCATGTATGCGCGGGATACGGCGTTGGTTTCGCCTTCAGCGGTGAGGCCCACACCGTCCATAACGATGGTGAGTACCGGACCCTGTACGCCGGCGAATGCGGTTTTTTCCAGTTTGCTCATGGGGGAATCTCCTTAAAGTAAATATTATATCTCCGGTAATGAATTACGCGGGTATTTATAGGGCAAAGCCTTAATAAATCGGGGGTGTTTTATGCAGGAGGAGGAAACCATCTCAAACGCCGAAGTTTTCCTCCTCCTGCACCGCCACCTTCCTTGGCTCTCGCCCAAAACTGAATTTTATGCCAGAGCCAAGGAGGTTGGTGGGGCTGAGGAATTCTTTTGATGATGTTGTGCGTGTGTGGGGAGGAAGGGAACTTCGGCGTTGCGAGTTCGTGTATGCGCGAACTCGAATGGTCCCTTCCTCCCCATATTGGAATTCGATCACACCCATTATAACACATTCTTCCTCTTTCGTCCATTGTTAATATACGAATTGAAGAAAAAATTCCCATAAATTTGTCCTCGCGTGAAAACTCCGCCGCCACTTTCCTATATTATTATGGAAATGTTCAAGATTTATTTATAAATGTGTGCTATAATAGGCGGTGTATTGTAAATTGAACCCCTATGCCTATACGATATTTTACGCCGCATTGCGGCATGGAGAGTAATATGATCGAAATCAGCCATCTGGTCAAACGGTACGGCGCCAAGTTCGCCGTGGACGATATCAGCTTTTCCGTGGGGAAGGGCGAGATCGTCGGCTTCCTGGGTCCCAACGGCGCGGGAAAAAGTACAACCATGAATATCCTCACCGGCTATCTGTCCTCCACCTCCGGTACGGTGAAGGTGGGCGGCATCGACGTGCTGGAGAGCCCCTACGAGGCGAAGAAGCTGATCGGCTTTTTGCCGGAGCAGCCCCCGCTTTATATGGATATGAAGGTGGACGAGTATCTGAACTTCGTCTACGATCTGAAAAAGTGCACCCTCAACCGGGTAAAGCACCTGAAGGAAGTCTGCGAGGTCACCAAGATCGCCGACGTCCGCGGCCGTCTTATCAAGAATCTGTCCAAGGGATACCGCCAGAGAGTGGGCATCGCCCAGGCCCTCGTGGGCAATCCCAAGGTGCTGATCTTTGACGAGCCTACCGTTGGCCTCGATCCCAAGCAGATCATCGAGATCCGCAACCTGATCCGTAATCTGGGCGCCGATCATACCGTCATTTTGTCCACCCATATCCTGCCCGAGGTGCAGGCCGTGGCAGATCGGATCGTGATCATCAACCAGGGCAAGATCGTGGCGGACGAGAAAACGGAAAACATCACCCGCGTGGTGGAGGATGGCAGAAAGTACAGCGTGAAGATCTGCGGTCCCCAGCGCGAGGTGCTTGCCGCTCTCAAGGATATCCCCGGCGTGGTTCGTGCCGATGCAGTGGGCGAAAGAGAGCTGGACAGCTTTACATACCATATCGAAAGCGAGCCGGGTGTGGACGTGCGTAAATCCCTGTTCTTCGCCCTGGCGGCAAAGAATTGGCCCATTCTGGGTCTGGAAGCCGTGGGTATGTCCCTGGAGGACGTATTCGTGAAGCTGATGGACGCCGATGCAAGAAAACGCAGCACCGGCAGCCGCTCCGGCCGCGCCTGAGTCGGAATGATTCCATAACGAAAGAGAGAGTACGACAATGTTCGCTATTTATAAACGGGAAATGCGCTCGTATTTCACCACACCCATCGGATACGTGTTCATCGCGGTGTTCCTGGCGGCCTCCGGTTTCAGCTTTGCTCTGACCACTTTGCAGGTGCAGTCCTCCGACGTTTCCCTCTATTTCCAGATTCTGATGTTTGCGTACATCGTGATTCTGCCCCTGCTCACCATGAAGACCTTTGCGGAGGAGCGGCGCACCCGCACGGAGCAATTGCTTTTGACGGCGCCGGTGTCCCTGCCCGGTATGGTGCTGGCCAAGTTCTTCGCCGCCTTTACTATGTTCCTCGGCACCCTCCTCACCTCCGCCTTGTATTTCTATCCCATGTCTCTGTACGGGGACGTGAACTGGGCCCGTGCCTGGGGCTCCCTCATTGCTATGATCCTGATCGGCATGACGTTCATCTCCATCGGTATCTTTGTTTCCAGCTTGACAGAGAATCAGTTCACCGCCTCCTTCGGTACCATCGGCATTTTGCTGATTCTGATGATCGTGGCAATGCTGAACAACATCATCGATTCCTATGCAGTCCGTCTTGTGCTGGACTGGCTGTCCATCTATAGCCGCTATATGAACTTCACCTACGGCATCTTCGATTTCGGCGCTGTGGTGTACTACACATCCCTTTGCGTCGTGTTCCTGTTTTTGTCCGTCCGCGTCTTTGAGAAGAGACGCTGGTCGTGATGGGGAAGGGAGTGTGACACCATGAACAGAAACGGATTTTTCAAGACGAAAAGCTTCCGCTACGGAAGCACCGCCACCGCCTTTACTGCGGCATTCATCGCCGTCGTGCTGGTGTTTAATATCATCTTCACGGCGCTGGCCAATCGGTATATGTGGTATATCGATATGACAAACGAGGAGATCTTCACCCTCTGTGATGCAACGAAGGAGCTCCTTGCCGACGTGGATGAGGAGATCAACATCTATTTCGCCAGTGAGCCCGACGTGCTCATGCAGGGCGACAACAGTATGTATACCCGCTTCGTGTACAATACGGCTCTGCAGCTGGAAACGGAATTCCCCAATATTCACGTGACCTGTAAGGACATCGTGAAGAACCGCTCCTTCTTCGAGCGGTTCCGTACCAACACCGCCACCCAGATCTACACCACCTCCGTGATCGTGGAATCCGGTGAGGAGGTGCAGGTGTATTCGCTGCAGTCCTTCTTTACTATTGAGCCGGAAGACGGCACCGTATGGGCCTACTCCGGTGAGCGGAAATTTGTTTCCGCCATTCTGCAACTGACCAGTGCGGAATTGCCTATCGTGTATTTCACCTCCGAGCACGGCGAGTCCATCGGCAATTCTGCCGCGGAGCTGTTCAACCTCTTTGCCGAGAACGGATTTGACGTCCGTACCATCAACCTGGCTAAGGAGGAGATCGATGAGGATGCCCGCATCGTCATCATCAATAATCCCCGCTTCGATTTCATCGGCGCGGAGGCGGACGACGAGTCCTCCAATGAGATCCGCAAGCTGGACCGCTTCCTGGACAAGTTCGGCTGCCTGATGGTATTTGCCGATCCCGACCACGCCGGAAGACTGAACAATCTTTCCGAATTCCTGGAGGAGTGGGGCGTAGGCTTCACCCCGGATACGGCGATCCGCGACACGGAGCATTCCATCTCCACCGACGGTTTGTCCGTGGTGGCGAAGTACGATACGACGACTCTGGGCAGCTCCATCTATAAGGATATGACCCAGAATCTGGACACCTTGCCCAAGACCATCTCCCGCTACAGCATGCCCATTCAGATCCTGTGGGAGGAGGGTGGCAGCGTGTCCGGATCCCGTGACGTTTCCGCGATTCTCACTACCTACGATACCGCCGAGGCCATCTACGACGGCGCGGTCACCGAGGAGGGCACCTTCAATCTGCTGACTTTGTCCCGCGAATCCCGCATCATCAATAACGAGGAGTACTACTCCTTTGTGGTAGTCAGTGGCTCCTCCGCCTTTGCGGATAGCAAGTATCTGCTCAGCAACGCTTACGCCAACAGCGATATCATCTCCTCCACCATGAAGGCCACCGGCCGGGAAAAGGTGCTGGCGGATATCGAATTCAAGGTGTTTGACGATACCTCGTTGGATATCACCACCGCCCAGGCCAACGACTGGACTGTGGCCATGACGGTGGTATTCCCCGTGATCGCCGCCATTACCGGACTTGTGATCTGGGTAAGGAGAAAGCACGCATGATGTCGAAACAGAAAAAGAAGCTATTTCT
>JBGVJO010000210.1:0-1986 GCA_045129535.1 Eubacteriales bacterium | reverse complement strand
GCCGTGGAGGGGGCAGATGATCTCAATGTCCAGACCGGCCGCCTTCTTAAGAAGCGCCTGCACCTGTGCGCCGTACTTGCCCACGATGCCGATGAAATACCGGCGGGCTTCGTCGGCCCAGGGCTCGTCCGTATCGGGGGTACCGAACTTGCCGAAGCCGTCGGCAGAAAACAGCACCTTATCCGTGGAATCGTAGGTAACGATGACCTCCGGCCAGTGAACCATCGGTGCGGTTACGAACGTCAGATTGTGCTTGCCCAGGCTGAGCGTATCCCCCTCTCCCACTACGATGCGGCGATCCGCGAAATCCGTAGCGAAGAAGTTATTCATCATAGCAAAGGCCTTGGCGGAGGACACGATCTTTGCTTCGGGATAGGCCTTGGCGAAGTTCATAATGTTAGCCGCATGATCCGGCTCCATATGCTGAACGATCAGATAATCCGGCTTGCGGGAGCCCAAGGTATTCTGGAGATTATCCAGCCATTCGTGGGTGAAGCCTGCATCCACGGTATCCATTACGGCAATCTTTTCATCCAGGATCGCGTAGGAGTTGTAGGATATGCCCCTCGGCACGGAATACTGCCCTTCAAACAGATCGATTTTCCGATCACTCACGCCAATATAGCGGATGTCATTTGTAATATTCATTGTACGTCCCTCCACGAATTTCTGTCTCGATTATAGCACATTCACACATACTATGCAACAATTTCCATTCAATTATTCAAGGATTTTTCCGTCAGTGGATATAGTCACTACACTCCACGGAAGAAACTTTCCGCTGCTCTGCAGTGCCCTCTTGGCGGCATTTTCCAACCCGCCGCAGCAGGGGACTTCCATGCGAACGATGGTCACGCTTTTGATGTTATTGTCCCGGATAATAGCCGTCAGCTTTTCGGTGTAATCCCCTTCGTCCAGTTTGGGACAGCCGATCAGCGTGATGCGGTTCCGCATAAAGGTGTTATGGAAATCGCCGTAGGCGTACGCCGTGCAGTCGGCGGCGATCAGCAGGTGGGCATCCTCAAAATAGGGAGCGTGGGTGGGCACCAGCTTGATCTGGCAGGGCCACTGATTCAGTCGGCTGGGCACGGCGGCAGATCGGGCAGACGTGCCGTTTTCCCGCTGCATTATCTTGGGCCGCACACCGGGGCATCCGCCACCCGGGCAGGCGTGGGATTTTGCCCGTTTCACCGCCGCTTCGTTATAGGAAGGGGCTTCCCTTTCCACGAAGGAGATAGCATCCGTGGGACAGGCAGGGAGACAATCGCCCAAACCGTCGCAATAATCCTCGCGGGTCAGCTTTGCCTTTCCGTTTACCATTTCGATGGCACCCTCATGGCAGGCGGCGGCGCAAGCTCCGCATCCGTTGCACTTCTTCTCATCTATTTCAATGATTTTTCGGATCATTCTCTCTCCTCCTTGCTTTTCTGGTACTATTATAGTATAATAAAGCAAGGATTTCTGTTGAATTTTCAACAAACGGAGATTTTTTATGAAAAAATATTTGGAAATTTTACGCCGCTGCCCCCTCTTTTACGGAATCGACGACGACAATCTGATTAAGATGCTGACTTGTCTGGGGGCACGGATCACGGAATTTGACAAAAAGTACACTATCTTCGCCGAGGGATCACCGGCGAAGCATATCGGCATCGTACTGTCCGGCAAGGCACAGATCGTACAGGTGGACTTTTACGGCAACCGAAGCATCGTCTCGGACGTCAAGCCCACGGAGCTCTTTGCGGAGGCATTTGCCTGCGCGGAATGCACCAGTCTGCCCATCTCCGTCGTCGCCAGCGAGCCCTGCGAGATCATGCTGATCGAATGCTCCCATATCCTGCACACCTGTCAGAACAACTGCGGATTTCATCAGGCGCTGATATTTAATCTAATGAAGGATCTTGCCACCAAAAATCTCCGTTTCCACGAGCGGATCGAGATCACCTCCAAGCGATCCACCAGAGAAAAGCTGCTTTCCTATCTGGC